>CAYMHN010000552.1:0-2871 GCA_964390235.1 uncultured Candidatus Competibacteraceae bacterium | reverse complement strand
CCGGGTTGTAGGGATCGGTCACGTCCAGCACCAGCATGCCGTCCCAGTACCAGGAGATGTAGGCCTTGACCTTGTTGCCGGTGGTTTCCACGATCACGTTGTGCACCGAGTAGGTGCCGTTCGGATCGCATCCGTCGCCCGGTTCGGTGGAGGCGCTGCAGACGGTGTCGAAGGTCGAGGCCAGCACCGGGTTGGTCGGGTCGGAGTAGTCCCAGATGCGCACGCCGCCCCACGGGGTGCTGTCGGCAAGGTTGTTGGCGATCACGATGGCCGAGGCCCCAGCTGCCGCTGCGTTGAAGTTCTTCTCGCGGAAGGTGCACGCGCCCCGCCGCACGATGGCGATCCCGCCGTCGGCGATCGCTGCCTCGTTGAGGATGGTATCCCCGTCGCAGGCCCGACCGATCCAGACGATGCTGTCACTGATCGGCCCGACGTCCGCGAACTTGGGTTGATCCCCGCTCAGTTCGATCGCCGGGTAGCTGATCCCCGCCAGCGGTCCTGAGGTTACCTCGAGGCTCGTGGCGTCCAGCGTGCCGTCGTTGCCGGTCTGATTGGCCTCGAAGTCGTCACCGGCCGTGGTGGAGACGGCCGTGCCGGGCAGCGGGGCGGCGGGGTCGCCTTCACCGAAGGTCAGATTGCTTGGTGGGGCTGACGCCTCCCAGGCGTCGAAATCCTCCTCGGTCTCGACCACGATGGTGCCGTCCTCGCTGGGCCAGGCGGCGTGGCTGTTGACCTCGCCGTCCAGCGAGCCGTTCACCGGATCCAGCGCGACCGAGACCACCAGCGGGTCGGCAGGATCGCTGATGTCCAGCAGCACCAGGCCGGCATCCCAGTTGCTCAGGTAAGCGTGGTTGCCATCGGCGCTGACGGTGATGTCGTGCAGGAAGCGGTTGGCCGAACTGCCGAAGCCGTCCAGCAGCCACAGCGCAGCATCCAGCACCCGGTTGACCTGGTCGGGGTCGCCGAGGTCGGTCAGATCACCGACACCGGGGTCGAACAACTCCTCGGCACCCCAGGCCGTGACCCGCACCGGATCGGTCGGATCTGTGATGTCGAAGATCTGGAAGTTGTCGAAGACCCCCTCGGTAACCGCCGACACGTAGTCCCGATCCCCCTGAGTAAACAGGAACAGGTTGTGCACGCCGACGTCGGTGATGCCACCGAACAGGGCATCGGAGATCGGGTTGATCTCATCGATCCGGACCGAGGACAGATGGAGGGGGTTCGCGGGATCGGCAACATCGTAGATCTCGAAGCCGCCCGGACCGCCGGCACACGGCTCGTTGGAATGCACCAGGATATCGCCGGAGTTCATGGCCGCGACCTTGACGTCATTGCTGCGGCTGCCGACCGGCGATTCGATGATCGTCACGAACTGCGGCCGGTTCTTGTTGAACACGTTCCAGACCCAGATGCCGGCTTGCGGATCGCCGCCGCAAGGGCTGTTGAAGGTGCCGGTGTAGGCATAGCCGGCATGGGCCCAGACATCGGTGGTGGCATCACCGACATTGCGCTCGCCGCGGCCGGTTACCGCCAGGTTCTTGATGATCTTGGCGAACGGACCCGAGCTGATGATGTTGTCGGTGATGGCATCGCGTTCCGCCAGCGGGGCGGAGGGGTCGGGACGGCCAAGGCCGTTATCAAGTTCCGGCTCGTGGTCGTGACCGCCAGTCAGATCGGGCGAAGCGGCGACCGTCGCCGCGAGACAGCAGCTGGCCAAAAAGGCCAGAAGCGAGCGTTTCAGAGTTTTCATCGTTTCACTCCTCGAAATAGCGCGGATTTTGGAAAAGCCGGGATCACCGTCCGGGACGGCGATCCGGTCAGATGCTGGCTATGGGAGGCGGTAATTCGATGTCGAGCAGTTGACTGCGCAACGGTGCGGGCAATGTTGCTGCCCAGCTTCTGTCACGAGCAATGATTATCGTTGCCGGAAGGCTGGGAATAGCGACCGCACTACAGGCTACGGTCGGCACGGGACAGCAGCAATGGATCAGGTGTTGGGATGAATCGGAATCGCCGGCATGTTCACCAGTGTCAACGTGATGGTGATGATGCGCATGCCCGACGTGATGGGAGGCTATTTCATCAGTCTGCCGTCGCAAGGGGGAAGTTGTCATCATGAAGCCGGCCGACAGTTGGCTGAATACCAGACTCAGTGCGAGTACAATCCGGAAAAACAGCCTCGGTTTCATGATTTGAATCGGCGGTTACATAATTTAAAAATAATAATTTAATTTTTTAAAAATATTCCCAAGAATGCCGGAAGTCAAGCAAACAGCCGATCGAGGTTTCGAAACCTTGATCGACTGCTGGCACGGTGACACGGAACAGATTCTGCCACGTAGCAGAATCTGGCCGTAAACTTGTGCCAATCAAACCCTTGGATGAAAACCGGCAAGGCATGTCGTGTATGGGTTGCTTACCGACGCTCAGAATAATTGTAGGGGCAATGGATGCATTCGGTAGCTACTCAAGATTCGCTTTCATTTTCAGGTACTGCTCGCGATCGATCTCGCCGCGAGCATGACGCTCCTTGAGTACGGCCAGTGCCTGATCACTGGAGCGGGTCGTTGATTCCTGCCCACGGTTCAACAGCGATTTCACCAGCACGATGATGACCAGGATGATCAGTATCCAGAAAACCACCATGAACAGGCCCCCGAAGCCCATCATGTTATGCCAGCCGTGTTCACTCATTTCAGACCACATCTCATTGCTCCTGTAGCTTGATCCGATTCAACCGCAGGCTGTTGCCGATCACCGACACCGAGCTGAAGCTCATCGCCGCGGCGGCGATCATCGGGCTGAGCAGCAGGCCGAAGAACGGATACAGCACGCCCGCCGCGATCGGCACGCCCAGGGCGTTGTAGA
>CAYMHN010000551.1:295-2873 GCA_964390235.1 uncultured Candidatus Competibacteraceae bacterium | reverse complement strand
ACATCAAGCACGATCGCACCGAGACCGTCGATAATCACGAGACCATTACCATCGGCGTCAACCGCACCGAGAAAGTGGGTTCCGACGAGTCCATCGCCATCGGCAAGAACCGTGTCGAGACGGTCGGCGCCAACGAGAATATCTCCGTGGTCATGAACCGCACCCGTCAGGTGGGCATGAACGAGAATCTCTCGATCGGCGCCAATCGCGGCCTGCAAGTCGGCGTCAACGCCTCGACCGGCATCGGCGCGAACTGCAGCACCACGGTTGGCGGCAACGAGTCGCTCAGCGTCGGCAAGGATCGCAGCAAGCAGGTCGGCAAGAACGAGACGGCCCGTATCGGCGATAACCGTACTCACAATGTCGGCAAGAACGACAGCCTCAGCGTCGGCAAGAAGCTCGCCATCAGTGCCGGCGACGAGATCAGCATCACCACGGGCAAGGCCAGCATCGTCATGAAGAAGGACGGCACCATCGTCATCAAGGGCAAGGACATCAGCGTGCAGGGTTCGGGCAAGATCAACGTCAAGGCCAGCAAGAACGTGGTGATCAAGGGTCAGAAGATCCTGGAGAACTGAACCATGTCCAGCGAAATCACGCTATCCGATACCGATACGATCCAGGAACGCCTCGACGGCGTGGTGATCGGCATACTGGTCGATCTGCCCGATCCCGCCGCCCCGGTGGTGGCCTTTCCCGGCAATCTTGCGGAAGCCGGACTACCGGCCCGCAGCACCACCCGGCTCGAGCTCGACCATATCGGTCGTCAGGTCGCGCTGATGTTCGAGAATGGCGACCCGCGCCGTCCATTGGTCATCGGCCTGATCCAGCAACCCGGCCAGCCCCCCCCCCTGGTCGCGGAAGTCGATCGCGAACGGCTGGTGCTGACCGCCCAGCGCGAAATCGTGCTCAAGTGCGGCAAGGCCAGCATCACCCTGACCCGGGCGGGCAAGGTGATCCTGCGGGGCGCCTACCTGCTCAGCCGCTCGTCCGGAGTCAACCGCATCAAGGGCGGTTCGGTGCAGATCAACTGATGGACCTGCTCAACGCCACCAGGATGCCGGCGGCCTATACCATGGGCGTGGAACCCGATGGGCGCGAGCGACTGGTGGTGGTCGTCAAGGGCACGTTCACCCTGCCCCGCCGGACAGGCGAGACCGCCCGTCTGGCCGATGAACAGGTTCCTCTGGTCATGGCCGACACCTTCACCGGCGAACCCGGTTTTTCAGCCCCTTGCCAAGAAGCCGAGTTCCCACCCCACAAGTCGCGTTGCGATGTTCTGCTGCTCGGCAGTGCCCATGCACCAGGTGGCCTGCCTGCCGAGCGGGTGCCGGTCGGCCTGCGGGTGGGCGAGCTGAAAAAAGCCTTCATGGTCACCGGTGAACGCCGCTGGCAGGGGATTGCCACGGTCATCCGACCCGGCCAGATCACCCCGTTTCAGCGCCAGCCAATCAGCTATGATGGGGCATTCGGCGGAGTCGACCATTACGGCCCGGCGGAAAGCATGGATGATGCCTACCCCTACAACCCGGTCGGCAAGGGCTGGCACAAGCATGTGCTGGCCTCCCTGGTGGACGGGACGCCGATGCCGGTCACCGAGGAAACCGCCCGGCCGGTGGTCGATCCCGGCGCCGATTACCCTCCCATGGCCTTCGGACCGGTGGGCCGCGGCTGGCTGCCCCGGCGCGAGTTTGCCGGGACATACGACGACGCCTGGCTGGAGCACACTTTCCCGTTTCTGCCTCGGGATTTCGATCCACGCTATTACCAGGCGGCGCCCGGCGATCAGCAGATCCCCTATCCACGGGGCGGCGAACCGGTCACCCTGCTCAATCTGTTCCCACAAGGCCGCCTGGATTTCCAACTGCCGCCCGTCGAGGTGCCGGTGGTGTTCTTCCGCAAGCGCGGCGGACGCGAGGAAACCGTGGCCGTCATCGATACCCTGTTGTTCGAGCCCGACGAAGAGCGCTTCAGCATGGTCTGGCGCGCCAGCCTGCCGCTCAAGCGGGACATGTTCGAAATCGCCCAGGTACTGGTCGGACGGATGTCGCGGGCCTGGTGGCGGGCGCGCGAACTGGGCAAGACCTATTACCCGTCGCTGGCCGCCGCGGTGCAAGGGCAATCGGCCGAGGAGGATCTGGACTGATGACCGCGCCCGCGCTCTCGGTACTGGCCGGTGGCATGGTCAGCGGCGTGGGATTGAGCGCGCCCGCCTCCTGCGCCGCGATCAGATCCGCCATCGATAATTTCCAGGAAACCCGCTTCATGGACACCGGCGGCGAGTGGATCATCGCCAGCGAAGTGCCGCTGGAGCAACCCTGGCGCGGCCTGACCAAGCATGCCAAGATGCTGGCCATGGCGGTGTCCGAATGCCTGGAACAGCAACCAGCGATCAAGCCGGAACAGCTTCCTCTGCTGCTCTGCGTGGCCGAGAAGACACGCCCGGGGCGCCTGGATGGGCTGGATGACCGCTTGTTCAACGAACTGGAAAACGAACTGCGGATCCGGTTCGATATCGAGCATTCGAGCATCATCGCCCAGGGGCGGGTAGCGGGCGCCGTGGCCCTGCTCCAGGCCC
>CAYMHN010000551.1:0-285 GCA_964390235.1 uncultured Candidatus Competibacteraceae bacterium | reverse complement strand
GCTGCTGGTGGAGCAGCGCCTGCCGACGGTATTGATCGCCGGAGTGGATAGTTTTCTTATAGGCCCCACGCTGGCCGACTTCGAGGAACGCGACCGCTTGCAGACCAGTGTCAACAGCAACGGTTTCATCCCCGGCGAGGCGGCCTCCGCCGTACTGGTCAGCCTGCCGCCGCGTGGCGACCAGCCGCAGCTGCTGTGCCGGGGCATGGGTTTCGCCGTGGAGCAGGCCACCATCGAATCCGGCCTACCGCTGCGCGGCGAAGGTCTGAGCCAAGCTTTCAAGGC
>CAYMHN010000550.1:0-2876 GCA_964390235.1 uncultured Candidatus Competibacteraceae bacterium | reverse complement strand
TGGCGTCCAACAGCCCCAGATCGGCCCGCCGCCCTGGTGCGATTGAGCCATCCTGATCCGTGAGGCCGAGGAAACGGGGCGGGGCCACGGTGGCTGTGTACAGCGCCTCGCGCGGGGTCAGGCCGATTTCGACATAGAGATCCAGTTCATCCAGCAGCGAGAAGCCGTGAAAGAGCCAAGGGTTGGCGAAGGATGCGTCCGTTGAGGCGAGGAGCGGCACACCCGCCCGTTGCGCCATCAGGAAAGTCCGGTGGTCAAGCGCGATCGACTCCGATGCCAGGGCGCGGACCTCGTTTGTCATTGCATCAAGCCGGAAGTCAGGGCCGGACCAGCCGGTGCGCACATCCGGGGGCAGCATCCGAACTCTCGGTGTATCGGCGGCGGGACGGTCGCCAACATAGAACCCTGCAACCACGAGGGTCGGGGTGACATGCATCCGGGCTGCAGTCATGCTGGCCAGAATCCGATGGCACAGATCTTCGTCCCAGCTTTCCAGAATGATCCGGTTTCGAGCGGCCATGACGGCGAAGATCGCGTCGCGATCCGCTCTGGTCGCCATCACATCCCGCAGCGCAGCTAGCATCTCGCCCTCGGTAGTCGCACAGGCCATCGTGACGCGCCCGAAGTGCTCGATCCCGTCCTGCCCCGCCGCAAGGGCGGTGCCAAGGGCCACCCTTTCGGGGATATGACCGACAAACGGCAGGCCCGCGTCGTGGGTTGCCTCGGCGAGAGCCAGATAGGTTGGCTCATCCAGCATCGAATAGGCCTTCACGGCAGCCCAATCTTCGGCGGCAATCCGCGAAACAACGGCGCGTGCCGCCTCAGGTGTGTCGGCAAGGAACATGCCCGGCCACGATCCGGGAGAGGCGTCGACCCATGCACCGGAAAGGACCAGCCGAGGCCCGAGGACCTCGCCCTCTTCGATCCGGGCCTGCAAGGCCAGCTGTTCGGCAATCGGCCAAAGCGCGCCCATATCGCGGACGCCGGTTACCCCGTTGATCAGGTAGAGCGGCAGTGCCGTGTCCGGTTCGGTCTGGGTCGAGAAAATATGGACATGGCTGTCCCAAAGACCGGGGATCAAATAGGCGCCTTCGGCGTCAAGCAGCGGCGTCCCGGCCGGCACGGAAATCGTGCTGCCGATTTCGGTGATGCGGTTGCCTTCGATCAGGACGGACTGTCCTTCAGCAAGGGCTCCTGTTTCAACTTCAACCACCGTTATGTGCGTCAGGAGGATGTCGGATGCCGCCAGATTTGGGGCGACCAGTCCGGTGCAGGCGACGATAACCGTGCAAAGGTGTTGTTTCATTTTTTCACCCCGAAACTGTCCCTGGCGCATCGCTGCATCTCGCGCTTGCAGAGCATTCCGCATCGTTGATGCAGTGGACTCAGCGGCGGAGAAATGGGCTTGCGCCAACCCATCACCGCGCCTCGTAGTGGGTCAGCCGAAAGTGGCCATAGGTGAATGGCCCCTCGGGCAGATGCCATATCGCGTCACCTTCGCCAGCCAGATGCCAACCGCCGAATTTGCGGTAGCTGGTCATTGGCGTCGTCCAGCGCAGCATGCGCAGAGTGCCATCCTTCTGCAGCATGCCCCGGTCCTCCGAGATGAAATCGATCAGTTCTCCCGCCTCGTTGAAGACCAGCTCTGCCGCAACGGTGTTGCGTCCAAGGGCGAAGGCAACATTCGCACGGGTGCTGTCGATAGGTGTCCAGGTCAGGCGCGGGTCGATCAGGCGTGAGGGCGCGAATAAGCACAGATCGTTCAGGATCGTGACCGTCTCGGTGCGGGTCATTGCGGGCCCGCCCGCATCGACGACGTTGACCAGGCCGGCCAGACGCACCCGCATGGTGGCATGGTCGGTGTTGAAGTCGTGCAGTACGGCCACGGGCAGTCCCTTCATCCGCGTGGTCATCAGAAACAGCCGCCGGGGAAGGTCGAAGCGTTCGTATTGCACCACCGGCCCGCTCATGCCCGGCGCGCCCGGAGCATCGAACATCGTCGCCTCAAACTCCAATTTGATCTCGGTGACCACTGGCCGCCCGATTGCGCCGGTCAGGGCAATGTAGCGGCGGACAGGCGGCGGCAGATGGGCGATGTCGGCTTCGGTCAACAGTCGGGCTTCCTCGTGAGGGGAAGCCATGGCCTCCGCCTTGCGGGCTTCGAACGCCCTTGGCAGGCTGGTCGTCCAGATCACCAGACCGATGCCCAAGGCCAAAACGGAGACAACTGCCAAGGTCCAGATCATCATCGACCTCCTCATTGGCCGTGATCCGAAACGGACGCTGTCTCCGTGCCGCGGACAAAGCTTGCGATCCGCTCTGCCACCTCGATATCGTGGCCAAGCCAGATATGTCCGCCGTCCGGATAGATGGTGAACTCTGCGCGGGGAATGCGTTCAGCCAGAAGTCTGGCCGTCGCGGCAGTGCCGAAAAGATCGTCATCACAGGACAGGATCAGTGTCGGCGCGGCGATCCGCTCGAAGGCGGTCAGCGTGGGTGTTCCGGCCCAGAATCCATCAGTCCGCAGGCCATTCACCTTGTGGCTGATCGGAAAGATCTGGCTCAGGATCGCCAAGGCACGTTGACGCTCGGCCTCGGGCACCCGGTGCAGGAGGGCAGGATCGGTCGCCAGCAAGGTGCGGATCATCTGCCCCGGCGCAAGTCGCGTCAGCGACCAGAACCAGAAATCCGACCCAAGCACGACATCGACGGCAAGACGTTGCAGGTCCGTGAATACGACGGGGTCGCGGTTCGTCAGGTTCGCCGCAGGGACCAGCAACCCCAGATGCGAGCAACGATCAGGATGCCGCAGCGCGACCTCGGCTGCGGTCAGCGCCCCCGCCGAGCCGCCCACGACCGGCAGACTTTCGATGTTA
>CAYMHN010000549.1:0-2897 GCA_964390235.1 uncultured Candidatus Competibacteraceae bacterium | reverse complement strand
GACCTGGCCGGCCTGATCTCGGCCGGCGGTTCGGGTGGCACGGCCCTGGCCACCGCGGCCATGCGCCGGCTGGCCATCGGCGTGCCCAAGGTCATGGTTTCCACCGTCGCCTCCGGGGATGTCAAGCCCTATGTGGGGCCGGCCGATATCTGCATGATGTATTCGGTGACCGACGTGCAGGGCATCAACCGGATCTCCGGGCGGGTGCTGGCCAATGCCGCCCACGCCCTGGCCGGGATGATTGCTTACTCCACCGCCGACGCTTCGACCATCGCCTCCAAACCGGCCATCGGCCTAACCATGTTCGGGTTGACCACCCCCTGCGTGCAGGCGGTGGTAAAGCAACTGGAAGACCGCTACGACTGCCTGGTGTTCCACGCCACCGGCACCGGCGGGCAGTCCATGGAGAAGCTGGTGGACTCCGGCCTGCTGGCCGGCGTGATCGACGCCACCACCACCGAGGTCGCCGACGAGATCGCCGGCGGCGTGCTCAGCGCCGGGCCGGAACGGCTGGACGCCATCGCCCGCTCGGGACTGCCTTATGTGGGCTCCTGCGGCGCCCTGGACATGGTCAACTTCTGGGCCAGGGACACCGTGCCCGAACGCTACCGTTCGCGCAAGCTGCACGTTCACAACTCGAACGTCACCCTGATGCGCACCTCGGTCGAGGAGTGCGCGGCCATCGGCCGCTTCATCGCCGACAAGCTCAACCGCATGCGGGGACCGGTGCGCTTTCTGCTGCCCGAGGGCGGCCTGTCGGGGCTGGATATCCCCGACGGATCATTCTGGGAGCCGGCCGCCGACCAGGCGCTGTTCGACGCCCTCGCGACCGGCTTTCGTGCCGGCACCGACCGCCGGCTGCTGCGGCTGCCGCTGCATATCAACGACCCGGCGTTCGCGGACGCCCTGGTTGCCCATTTCAACGAACTGATGACCCAACGGAGGCCGGCCGCATGGCCCGAATCCCACGCGCACAGATCCTGAACCGACTGCGCGGCATGATCGCCCGTAGTGAGCCCATCATCGGCGGCGGCGCCGGCACCGGCCTGTCGGCCAAATGCGAGGAAGCCGGTGGCATCGACCTCATCGTGATCTACAACTCGGGACGCTATCGCATGGCCGGACGCGGCTCCCTGGCTGGCCTGCTGGCCTATGGCAACGCCAACGAGATCGTGGTCGACATGGCCCGCGAAGTGCTGCCGGTGGTCAAGCACACCCCGGTGCTGGCTGGCGTCAACGGCACCGACCCGTTCATGATCCGCGATCACTTCCTGCGCCAGCTCGGCGAGCTCGGCTTCTCCGGAATCCAGAACTTCCCCACCGTGGGGCTGTTCGACGGCGTGATCCGCCAGCAGCTGGAGGAGACCGGCATGGGTTACGCCCTGGAGGTGGACGCAATCCGCGCCGCCCATGAACTGGACCTGCTGACCACGCCTTACGTGTTCTCCGAGAATGACGCCCGGGCCATGGCCGAGGCTGGCGCCGACATCGTGGTCTGCCATCTGGGTCTGACCACCGGCGGAGCCATAGGGGCGGAAACCGCCGTCGGCCTGAACGATTGCGTGCCGCTGATCCGCAGCTGGGCACGGGCGGCGCGGGAAGTGAATCCGGAGACCATCGTGCTGTGCCATGGAGGCCCCATCGCGACGCCGGCGGATGCCGCCTTCATCCTCGAACACTGTCCCGAGTGCCACGGCTTCTACGGGGCGTCGAGCATGGAACGGCTGCCCACCGAGGTAGCCCTGACCGAGACCACTCGGGCATTCAAACGCATCACGCGCAATGCCGGCGCCAATAACGGGAGAGATCACTGATGAGCGGCGCGCAGTTCGGTAGTTTCCTCCTGTTCCTGATCGTCCTGGCGATCATCGTCGCGGTCGGGGTCTGGCTGCTCCACTGGCTGTACCTGAGATCGTCCAAGGAGCGGGCCTTCGTGCGCACCGGCCTGGGCGGCCAGAGAGTCGTGCTCAACGGCGGCGCCTTCGTGCTGCCCATCGTCCACGACGTGATCCCGGTCAATATGAACACCTTGCGCCTGGAGGTCTCCCGCGCGCGCGACAAGGCCGTCATCACCCAGGATCGCATGCGGGTGGATGTCACCAGCGAGTTCTACGTACGGGTGCAGGCCGAGGAGGACGCCATCGCCTCGGCCGCTCAGACCTTGGGCCAGCGCACCATGCAGCCCGAGACCCTGAAGGAGCTGGTCGAGGGCAAGTTCGTCGATGCGCTGCGCACCGTGGCCGCCGAGATGACCATGGAGGAAATGCACGAGAAGCGCGGCGAGTATGTCAAGCGGGTGCGGGCGGTGGTGGCCGCCGATCTGCGCCAGAACGGCCTGGAACTCGAAACCGTGTCGCTCACCCAGCTCGACCAGACGGCCATGGAGTTCTTCAACCCGTCCAACGCGTTCGATGCCGAGGGTCTGACCCGGCTGACCGATCAGATCGAGCGGCGCCGCAAGATCCGTAACGACATCGAACAGGACACCATGATCCAGATTCGCAACAAGAATCTGGAGACCGAACGCCTCGCCCTGGACATCGACCGCGAACTGGAATACGCCCGCCTCACCCAGGAACGAGAACTCGAAGTGCAACGGGCCAGCCAGCGGTCCGAGATCGCCCGCGAGCGGGCCACCAAGGAGCAGGAATCCGAGCGCGCCCAGATTCTCGCCCGCGAGGCCGTGGATCGCGCCCGCATCACCTCCGAGCAGGCCATCGAGGAAGAGCGGATCGCCCGTGAGCGCGCGGTGCAGGAGTTGGAGATCGAACGCCGCAAGGCCGTGGAACTGGCCGAACAGCAGCGCGCCATCGCCATCGCCGAGCAATCCCGGGCCCAGTCACAGGCCCAGGCTCAGGCCGATGTGGGCGACGACGGGTTCCTGCTGACTGCGCCGC
>CAYMHN010000548.1:0-2910 GCA_964390235.1 uncultured Candidatus Competibacteraceae bacterium | reverse complement strand
GACCGCGCCGGTGCCGAGGATGGTTCTGCGCAGCGCCCAGAGGCGTCGCGGATTCAGTCCCAGGCCGATCAGAAACAGCAGCAGCACCACCCCGAACTCGGCCAGCTTCTGGATATCTTCGATCTCGCGGATCAGGCCCAAGCCCCAGGGGCCGACCGCGACCCCGGCGACGATGTAGCCGAGCACCGGGCTCAGTCCCAGGCGGCGCATCAGCACCACCGACAGCACGGCGGCCAGCAGCAGGATGACCGCGAAATAGAGCATGCCGGTCTGACCGATCACCGGTGGTGGGGCTCCGCGGTATGGCGGTCGGCAGGCGAGGGTGCTAGGGCGAAGTGCTGCAAGACGGAGGCACACGGGCTGAAGACGGCATTACGATAGCATATGACCGGGATCATGGGCTGGCTCGGGGTTTGCATCACATTCCGTCAGATCCCGATCATGGTTGCCAGTATGTCGAAACTGCCCTTGCGCGTGATGCTGATCGACCGGAACGCCGGCCGGGCGGCGTTGCTGGAACAGGCGCTGCGCGACAACGGCCATGAGGTCGTGGCGCGCCTGGCCGCGCGCGCGGACATCATCCGCCGGGTGGCCGAATGCAGGCCCGACATCATCATCATCGATCTGGAGTCACCCGATCGCGACACCCTGGAGTCCATGCGCACGCTGTCGCGAGAGCATCCCAGGCCGATCGTGATGTTTTCCGAGGACGGTGACAGCAGCCTGATCGAGCAGGCGGTGCGGGCCGGCGTCAGCGCCTATGTGGTCGATGGCCTGCACGCCGGGCGGCTGAAACCCATCATGGATGTCGCCATCGCCCGGTTCCGGGAGTTCCAGGCCTTGCGCGAGGAACTGGAGCAGACCCGCGGCAAGCTGCTGGACCGGCGCGATGTGGACAAGGCCAAAGGGCTTTTGATGCGCCGCGGCATGAACGAGGACGAGGCCTACAAGGCGCTGCGCAAGATGGCCATGGACCGCAATATCCGTATCGGCGAAGCGGCGCGCAACGTCATCGCCGTGACCGAGCTGCTCGGCGATGCCTGAGCCCGGCGTGCGTTGCCGTGGTGCAAAATTCGTGAATGTTGCACTGCAATAAAGCACTGGTGAGCGCTTCCCTTCCGGTATCGCTCGATGGAATTCCCTGCTATCAAGCACTTGCAGAGAATTACCACGCTGGCATGAAGACTGCTAGTTAGAAACCAGCTGAATGGCAGAGCGCGCCAACGGTGGAGCGCTCTCGATGGGTCACCGCTGATCCACACCCGACAAAGGCGTCTTTCCGATGAAACCCCCGGTTTCCTCGGAAGACGCCTTTTTTGTTTGCCGCATCCGAGGATGACTGACCGAAGAGGTGGAAGACCGATGAACCGATTCCCGACAACCGGCAAGGCCGTGACCCGCCGCGATTTCATCAAAGCCGGCGGGCTGGCCCTGGGAGGCATGGCCATGGCAACCGATACATCCCTGCTGCGCAGCATGGCGCACGCCGGCGGCAGCGAGGGTCTGGAAAAGACCCGTCTCACGCTGGGGTTCATTCCCCTGACCGACTGCGCGCCGCTGGTCATGGCCTACGAGAAGGGGTATTTCCGGCAGTACGGTCTGGACGTGACCCTGTCCAAGGAAGCCTCCTGGGCCAATATCCGCGACAAGGTGTCGATCGGCGCCCTGGACGGCGGGCACATGCTGGCCGGCATGCCGATCGCCGCCAGCCTGGGAGTGGGTGCGGTGCGGAAACCGACCGTCACCGCCTTCAGCATGGATCTCAACGGCAACGCCATCACCGTTTCCAACGAACTCTACGAACGCATGCGGGAAGCCGACCCGGAGGCCATGCGGGAGCGGCCCGTCTCGGCCCGCGCCCTGAAGCAGGTGATCGACGCCGACCAGGCCGCCGGTCGCCAGCCGCTGACCTTCGCCGCGGTGTTCCCGGTCTCCACCCATTACTACGAACTGGCCTACTGGATGGCCTCGGCCGGCATCGACCCGGTCAACGACGTGCGCATCATCATCATCCCGCCGCCCCAGATGGTGGCCAATCTGCGCGCCCGCAACGTCGACGGCTACTGCGTCGGCGAGCCCTGGAACCAGCGCGCGGTGGAGGCCGGCATCGGCCGGGTGATAATCACCAACTACGAGATCTGGAACAACAATCCGGAGAAGGTGTTCGGGCTCAACGAGGACTGGGTCGAACGGCATCCCAATACCCACCAGGCCCTGGTCATGGCCCTGATCGAGACCAACCGCTGGATGGACCGGCCGGAGAACCGCATGGAAGTGGTGGAGACCATATCCCGTCGTTCCTACGTGAACGCACCGGAGGAGGTGGTGCGGCGTTCGATGACCGGCACCTTCCAGTACGCCGAGGACGAGGAACCGGTGCCGATGCCGGATTTCAACGTGTTCTTCCACTATGCCGCGACCTTCCCCTGGCGTTCGCATGCCGAGTGGTTCATCACCCAGATGTACCGCTGGGGCCAGATCGAGCAAGCGGTCGATATCCGCCGGGAGGCGGCCCGCATCTACCGCAGCGATCTGTACCGCGAGGCGGCCGAGGCACTCGGCATCGCCTATCCCCTGATCGATCACAAGATCGAAGGAGAGAATGCGGCCCCCTGGACCTTGACCGAAGCCACCCGGCCGATCGAGATGGGGCCGGATCGGTTCTTCGACGGCAAGGTGTTCGATCCGGCGCGGCCGACCGCCTACCTGGACGACTTCGCGGTGAAGCATCTGCGCATCGCCATGGATGAACTGGTCCGGGTGAATGCCTGACCGCGCCTTGAGGAGAAGATTCATGAGCAGTGTATTGCGCTTGCCGGTCCGCAGCGAGCCGGCCCCCGAATCGGTCGAACGGCCGGCCGAACGGCTGGTCGAGCCGCTCGCCCCGAAGTCGCCGCCGGAACCGCGGCC
>CAYMHN010000547.1:0-2913 GCA_964390235.1 uncultured Candidatus Competibacteraceae bacterium | reverse complement strand
GATTGCGCCGCTGCGTGCGTTTGATAGCGTCGGCCAGGCGCTCGGCCAGGGCCAGCAGTTGCGTCTCGCTCATCAGCCCTTCACGGCGCCGTTCCAGGATCCCCTGCAGGGCGTCGGCCAGTTGGCTGATGCTGAGATCGGTTTTTTTCCCGCACCCGGGTGAGCAGGAAATAATAATTGATGGCGGTGAGGATGAAATGACGCCGCAGTCCTCGAGGAGAAGGCCACCTTCAGGCACGCCGGGGTGGGCAGCGTGCGCGGCGCATTGGTCAGGAAATACTTGACCTCGCCGGTACGCGGGTTGCGTGCCACCAGCAGCTCTTGGGCCACCACAGGTGGCGGCTTCGGCCTGCTCGATGAACGCCACCCGGCGCACTTCCGCGCGGCGGACCGTCCCGGCGGTCCAATCGCCTTTCTTGGCGTCACTGGTCTCATCGATGACGAAGATACCGTCCTCCCCGCCCGGTTCCTAGGCGACCCGGCGTTGATGCACTTCCAGGACCCGATCTTCGTCCCAACCGTTGCGCATGAAGAACCACTGCAAGGTGCGCGGCGCCACCCTGGAGTGCGAGCTGCTCGATCGGCAGCGCTTCACCAACCCCGCCGAGGCACGCCGGGCCGTGTTCGAATTCATCGAAGGGTGGTACAACCGCGCGGCGGACCGCCCGCAGCGGCGCCATTCCACCCTCGACTATCTCTCCCCCATCGACTTCGGCCGTGAGGTATCATCGAACCCTGGCCAACGACCGGGCGGCTGCATGAGCGCCCAAGTGGTAAACCGTCCACCAAAACGGGGCAACTCCAGTGCGAGGTAGTTACCGCGCCGCAGTCTTCGATCAATACCCGCTGGGGGACGCTGGACCTGAACGCTCTGTTCAGCTAGCGCGTTCAGTGCTGGAAATATCTCCCCGGCGTGGTGCCCAGGGAGCGTCGGAACATGGCGATGAAGGCGCTGACACTGGTATAGCCCAGCTCTAGCGCCACCCGGGTAACCGGCTGCCCCAGGGCCAGCCGTTCCAGTGCTGTCACCAGCCGCAGCTGCTGGCGCCAGGTGCCGAAGCTCATGCCGATTTCGGCCTTGAATTGTCGCTCCAGGGTCGCCGGACTGGCGCCGGCATGCTCGGCCCAGGCACTCAAGGGCCGAGCATCGCCCGGCTCGGCGCTCAAGGCTTCGGTGATGCGGCACAAGCGCCTATCGACCGGCATCGGCAGATGCAAAGGCGCTACCGGCAGCAGGGCCAGGCGGTCCAGCAACACCTGGATCAAGCGCCCGTCGGGACCTTGTTCGTCGTACAAGAACGGCAAAGTCATGGCGGCGAGGATCAGTTCGCGCAACAACGGCGACACATCGACCACGGTGCAATCCAGCGGCAGATCGAAGCGGGCATCGGGTCGGATGTACAAGGTGCGCATGGCCAGCCGGCTGACGATGCGGATCGCATGCGGCATCCCGGCCGGTACCCATAAGGCCCGCCCGGGAGGAATGACATAGCGGCCCGAGCGGGTCAGCACCGTCATCACCCCGGTGGCGGCATGGATCAGCTGCGCGCGCTGGTGGTGATGTTCCGGAATGCGCCCACCGGTCGGATAATCGTTGGCCGATGCCACTACCGGCCGCGGTATGGCCTCCAGTCTATCCAATCGCTGTTGATTGAGCATATTGCACTATTACTTGCACAATTGTCGTGAGACGATCACATATTCGTAAGCGATACTCAAGACGTATTCCGGTGGAAACAACCCTCATGCGCTACGATCGTCATTTCATGTTCCTCAACGCCGGGCATTGCCTGGACCATTTGCTGATGCTGCTGTTTCCCACCGCCGTGCTGGTCATGGGCGTGGAGTTCGGGGCCGACTACAGCGAACTGCTGACCCTGTCGGTGTTCGGCTTCATCGCCTTCGGCGCGGGCGCGCTGCCAGCCGGTTGGCTGGGCGACCGCTGGAGCCGTACCGGCATGCTGGCGGTGTTCTTCATCGGCTGCGGGACGGCGACCATCCTCACCGGACTGGCCCGCTCCACGCTGGAGCTGACGCTGGGGCTGGCCCTGATCGGTTTGTTCGCCTCGATCTACCACCCGGTCGGCATCGCCCTGGTGGCCGAGCAATCGCATCGTCTCGGGCGGGCATTGGGCATCAACGGCGTGTTCGGCAATCTGGGCGTGGCGCTGGCGGGCATTACCGCCGGTGGCCTGGCCAGCCTGTGGGGCTGGCGCGCGGCGTTCATCGTCCCGGGGCTGGTGACGGTTCTGGTCGGCTTCGCGTATCTGGTCCTGATCCACCGCGCCCCGATCACCGCTAGCGCCGCCGCACGACCGAAAGTGAACCCGCAGACCAAGGCATCGCGCGTCGATCAGCGCCGGGTATTCCTGGTGCTGATCGTGGTCACCCTGCTCGGCGGCGTGATCTTCCACGCCCTGACCGTGGGCCTGCCCAAGCTGCTCACCGAGCGGCTGGACACCCTGGCGCCGAGCACCGCGGCGGTGGGCGGTTACGTCACCCTGGTATTCGGCATCGCGGCCCTGGCCCAGATCGTGGTCGGCCATCTGATCGATCGCTATCCGATACGCACCGTGCTGATGGGACTGGTCGCCCTGCAGCTGCCGTTCTTTCTGCTCGCGGCCGGCGCCAGCGAGGGGCTGTTGCTGCTGGCGATGCTCGGTCTGATGTTGCTGGTGTTCGGCGAGATTCCGATCCACGACGCGATCGTCGCCCGCTACGCCGCGGCCGACTGGCGCTCGCGCATCTATGCCGTCAAATACCTGTTGGGGCTGGGCGTGAGTGCCACGGCGATACCGCTGGTGGCGACCACCCAGGCCAGTGCCGGCGGCTTCACCCTGCTGCTGTGGATACTCGGCAGCCTGGCGGCACTGATCCTGGTCGCGGCCGTGCTGCTGCCCAGGCCGGCGGCCG
>CAYMHN010000546.1:0-2914 GCA_964390235.1 uncultured Candidatus Competibacteraceae bacterium | reverse complement strand
CGAGCGGACCCAGGCGGGCCTCGATGGCCGCCACGCCGGCCCGGGTCGCCTCGTAATCGCCGGCATCGAAGCTCTCAAGATGGATGTCGAGGCCGCGCGCGGCGGCCTCGTCGCGCCACTGGCGGGATGGACCCTCATCGGCGGGATGACCGTTGGCCGCGACGCGATAACCGGCGCCGGCCAGCTCTTCGCAAATGATCCTGCCGATGCAACCCGTGCCCCCGGTGACCAGTACCGTGCGTCCGTTCATTCGGTCTTCCTGTGCCGCTGTCGGGTTCTATGACGCTTAGCAGCATAGCGCGTTGTTTTGTGCGATGCAAAATAAAAACGGGCGGCCTGAAGGCCGCCCGTCAGTTCCGGCTGAGGCCGGTTCTGTCAGAAGAACAGCTGCGCCTGGATGCGGAAGGCATCCTTCTCGCTGCCGTCGATGACGACGTCGTCGATCGAGTATTCGGCACTGATCTTGGCCCGGTGGCCACTGATGAAGTAGTTCAGGCCGAGCCCGATGGTATCGAGCTTGCTGCCGACGTCCGGGTCCTGGTTCTGCCAGCGCACGACGGGCTGCCACTTGCTGCCAGTGGGCAGGAAAGCCACGGCGGCGCTGAAGCTCGTGCCGTCACCGAAACCGCCGACCACGCCGTCCCAGTCGATGTACGTGCCGTTGGCCGTCAGGTGGCCAGCGCCGAGCTTTTTCTCGACCGAGAAGAAGGCGCTCCATGCCTCATGATCGTCGAATCCGGCGCCACTGCGGCTCATCTGGTCAAAGCCGACGCCGAAGCTCAGCACATCGAGGGCGCCCAGGCTGTTCTGGTTGTAGAACCAGCCGCCCTGGGCCGAGGCCAGGTTGAGCACGACCATGCCGGTGATCCGGCCATCGCCGTCCGGATTGCGCGCGGCATCCCGGTCACCGCGGAAGTACCCTACCCGGTAGTCGATCATGCCGCCGCCCAGCAAGCCCCGGGCTTCGACGCCGTCGTCGCGCCAGAATGCGCCGCTCGGAGTGGTTGGCAGGTTGGCCAGGGCGCGCGTCGGGTAGTCGATACCCGTCAGGCTGACCGCGGAAGTCTGGTTGTCGATAGTGAACGGCACCAGGATGCGCCCGACTGACAGGTTGAACCCTGTATTGAAGCGATAGTCGATGATGGCGTCGGTGAGCACCGGGTCCTGGCGGTCGCCGGCGGCGCTGCCGGATGCGGCATCGTAGTTCAGGAAGAAGTGAATGGATTCAGTCGCCTGCCCGAGCAGCATGACGCGGCTGCGGCGGGTGAAGAAATCACTGCTGCGGGTCCGGTCACCGACCGTGCCTGCGCCGTCGTCAACGGACTGATACCAGAACTGGTGGAGGTAGCCCAGCTGCACCCACGTCGTGTCGTCGACCGCGAGCTTGGGCGTCCAGGCCGAAGCCGCAAGTGGCATGAGTGCCAGCACGCAGGCAGCGGCGAGAGAGCTGGAGAGAGATTTCTTGATTCGCATGGATCGTTCTCCTGGTAAATGACTCGTCCTTCCGCACTGGAATCCGACGGCAGCGGTCAGACGAACTCGCCGGCGCCCCTAACAGTGGCCGACAGACAAAGCGCCTTGCAGATCCACATGGCATCTACTCCCTGGGACGGTTGTCGTCTAGAAGCCACGCGCGCCGCCCATGATCCGTCACGGCAGCATAGTATAGCTATTAGCTCAAAGTCTAAGTTTCTGCTACCTCAGGGGGACTTGTATCAGGAAAAACCGAAATACGGCGGATATAGTGCGTTGCAGAAAAGCAACGAAATATGGAGGCCAGGGATCGCCGTCGTTGCGACCAAGGTCTAATGTACTCACTCAGGGGTGGAACCAAGACTCGGATGAGACTGTCGGTCCACAGGACAGCTGGGGATAAAAGGAGAAATCCATGACCGGATCCAAGGTCTATCCGGTGCCGGCCGGCTTTGCCGACACGGCCCACTGCGACGCGAAGCAATACAAGGAGATGTATGCCGCATCCATCGCCGACCCGGAGAAATTCTGGGGCGAACACGGCAAACGCATTGACTGGATCCGACCCTACACCAAGGTCAAGGATGTCTCCTTCGACCGCCACCACCTCCATATCCGCTGGTTCCACGACGGCACGCTGAACGCGAGCGTCAACTGCCTCGACCGGCACCTCGCCAGCCAAGGAGACCGCACGGCCATCATCTGGGAGGGCGATGATCCTGCCGAATCGCGGCACATCAGCTACCGCGAGCTCTACGAGGAGGTTTGCCGCCTTGCCAACGGCTTGAAATCCCTGGGGATCGGCAAAGGAGACATGGTTACGATCTACATGCCGATGATCCCGGAAACCGCCGTGGCCATGCTGGCCTGCGCCCGCATCGGTGCGCCGCACTCGGTGGTATTCGGCGGCTTCTCGCCGGAATCGGTGGCCGGCCGGGTCAAGGACTGCGGTTCGAAGCTGATCATTACCGCCGACGAGGGGCTGCGCGGCGGACGCAAGGTCCCGCTGAAGGCCAACGTGGACCGCGCCCTGAAGCAGCACAAGCTCGATACGGTCGCCAATGTGGTGGTGTTCAAGCGCACCGGTGGCAATATCGCCTGGGAGGAAGGCCGCGACGTCTGGTACGGGGAACTCATCGCCGACCAGCCGCCCGAGTGTCCGGCGGAGGAGATGGACGCGGAGGACACGCTGTTCATCCTGTACACCTCCGGGTCCACCGGGCAGCCCAAGGGCGTGTTGCACACGACCGGGGGCTACATGGTGTACACCTCGATGACCCACCAGTACGTCTTCGACTATCACCAGGGCGACATCTACTGGTGCACGGCAGACGTCGGCTGGGTCACCGGCCACAGCTATATCGTCTATGGCCCGCTGGCCAATGGCGCGACAACGCTGATGTTTGAAGGGGTGCCCAACTATCCCAATGCCTCGCGCTTC
>CAYMHN010000545.1:0-2918 GCA_964390235.1 uncultured Candidatus Competibacteraceae bacterium | reverse complement strand
GGCGCTGATGCCGCGCGCCAGGGCGTGGCCGTGCTCGCGGTAGGTGGCCACGACGGCGTCCTCCGGATTCAGCACCTGCATGGCGCCGACGGCCACGGCTTCCTCGCCGATGTACAGGTGCAGAAAGCCCCTGATCTTCTCGGCCTGGTAGAGTTCGGCGGCTTTCTCCTCGAAGCGGCGGATGCGCAACATCTGCCGCAGCAGTTCCAGGGCGTGTTCGCGGTTCATCAGGGTTCATCCTCCTCCAGTGTCGAGAGGTCCCCTTCCGGCAGGCCCAGCTCGCGCGCCTTGAGCAGGCGGCGCATGATCTTGCCGCTGCGGGTCTTGGGCAGACCGGCCTGGAACTCGATCTCTCGCGGGGCCACCGCCGCACCCAGGCGCTTGCGGGCCAGACCCAGCAGTTCCTTGCGCAGGGCGTCGGAGGCTTCGAAACCGGGTTTCAGGGCGACGAAAGCCTTGACCACTTCCATCGCCACCGGGTCGGGTTTGCCGATCACCCCAACCTCGGCCACCGCCGGATGCTCCAGCAGCACGCTTTCGACCTCGAACGGGCCGATCAGGTGGCCGGCGGACTTGATGACGTCGTCGGCCCGGCCGACGAACCAGAAATAACCGTCCACGTCGCGCCGCGCCAGATCGCCCGACAGGTACCAGTCATCGGCGAAGCAGTCACGGTAGCGCTGTTCCTCGTGCAGATAGCCACGAAACATCGACGGCCAGCCGGCCCGCAGCGCCAGATCGCCTTCCACGTCGGGCTCCGCTATCGGCTCGACGCCAGCGGCGGTGTGCCGCACGATCGTGGCCTCGATTCCGGGCAGCGGCTTGCCCATGGAACCGGGCTTGATCGGCAGGCTGGGGTAGTTGGCGATCATGATGCCACCGGTCTCGGTCTGCCACCAGTTGTCGTGGAACGGCAGTCCCAGCGTATCCCGGCCCCACACCACGGCTTCCGGATTGAGCGGCTCGCCGACGCTGGCCAGAAACCGCAAACCGCTGAGATCGTAAGCGCGCGGCAGCTCGTCGCCGGCCTTCATCAGCATGCGGATCGCGGTCGGCGCGGTGTACCAGACCGTCACCCGCTGGTCCTGCAGAACTCGGTACCAGCGGGCCGGGTCGAACTCGTCCTCGTCCACAATGCTGCCGACGCCGTTGACCAGCGGCGCGATGATGCCGTAGGAGGTGCCGGTCACCCAGCCGGGATCCGCGGTGCACCAGAACCGGTCCTCGGGGTGCAGGTCCAGAGCCAGCCGACCGCTGAGCCGGTGCACCACGACCGCGCCGTGGACGTGGATCACGCCCTTGGGCGTGCCGGTGGTGCCACTGGTGAAGTGCAGCAGCGCCCAATCCTCGGGATCGGTAGGCGGAATCTCGAAATCCTCGTCGGCTTCCGCCAGCAACCGTTCGAAATCGTGGACCTCGTCCAGTCCTTCGGTGGAACCGACGATCAGCACATGCTCCAGCGCTGGCAAGGTCGCTCGGATCGGCGCCACCTTGCGCCGGTAGAGCGCGGCGGTGGTCACCAGTACCTTGCCGTCGCCGAGCCGTAGCCGGGTGGCGATGGGCTCGGGGCCGAAGGCCGAGAACAGCGGGCAGAACACCGAGTCGTTCTTGAGCGTGCCCAGGGCGGTGACATACAGCGCGGGAATCCGTCCGGCCAGCGTGAATACGCGATCGCCCTTGCCGACGCCGAGCCGCCGTAGCAGGTTGGCGAAACGGTTGCTGAGCGCGCGCAGTTCACCATAGCTGAAATCCATCACCCGACCGTCACGCCCCAACCAGCGTAGCGCCAGCCGGTCGCTACCCGCCTCGGCGACGTGGCGATCCACCGCCTCATGGGCGATATTGAGCCCCCGCCCCCCCGGTAGCCCATCCAGCTCACCGCGGGCATGGTCCCAGGAAAACCGCGCCCGGAAGGACTCGTAATCGGTCAGGTTCGGCGCAACCCGCGGCTCCGCGTCCCGCTTCTCGATGGTCGGCCAGCGTGTGTCTTCGGCCATAGGAAACGACCCTCGCTGTTCCGACTGCCCCAGCCGGATTGCCATTACCTTAGCGTAACGGGAGCGCTCGGAACTTGACCGGGATCAAAGACCGGGTGGTTCGGGTACCATTTCGACGGTTTGCGACCGACCAGCCGATCCAGTAGTATTTGAATACCTGCCGGATTAGCTCAACTGGTAGAGCAACCGCCTTGTAAGCGGTAGGTTGGGGGTTCAAGTCCCTTATCCGGCACCATTCAAATCAACAGCTTACAGAACCATTCTAGCGGGCGTTGTAGTGCTAAGCACCCAGCAGCGCGGGTAGTGGCTCCAGGGTAGCCAGTTCGGCGCCGGCCGTCTGGCCCAACCGTTCCGGCTGCTGGTCGAAGCCCAGCGCCGAGCTTGCCCGGCCAACCCAAACCCTGGCACGGCGCATCGGCGGGTATCTCGAGCGCCAGGGGTTGCTGGAACGCGATGCGGAGAACAGCTACCTGGCTGGCGATGCCCTCGAGGCCGGGCCGATGGAACAACTCCCGGGTTCATCGATCACCTATCGGATTGCCGTCGGGCCGCAGCAGGGTCGCAAGGTATTCACGCTGCAGACGCTGCCGGCATGTGAGGAGTCCTTCGATGACGGAGTCGGTAAGGCCGCTGGATTTTCACGGCATGCCGGGGTGGCGGCGCGAGCGGATGAACGCCAGAAGCTCGAACGGCTGTGTAGGTATATCAGCCGGCCGGCCATCTCGGAAAAGCGCCTGTCGCTCACCCCGAACGGCAACGTGCGCGACCAACTGAAGACGCCGTACCGTGATGGTACGACGCACCTCAGTGACCCGGGCCAGGCGGGGCAGGGGCGGTCAGCCTGGCACCAGGGACCTCGAGGAGCCAACAGAGGCCGAACGCCGCGCCGCGATGACCCGGGCGCAACGCCTGAAGCGGGTG
>CAYMHN010000544.1:0-2924 GCA_964390235.1 uncultured Candidatus Competibacteraceae bacterium | reverse complement strand
CGGCGTCCGCCCACAGATGGTTCTTCATTAAGGGCAAAGGGCGGACGGCGTCCGCCCCTACGATGCATAGGGCCCGAAACGCTTCAGCCGTTCGGGGGCCACGCGCTGCATCCGCTTGGCCGCTGGCGATGAGGACCTGGCTGTGCAGGATGCGGGCGATGATACTGAAGCCGATGTCCTTGAGCAGATTGGCTTGGCGCAGGGTCTGTTCGGCCCAGCGGCCGGCCTCGTCCAGGTCGAGGCGCTCGTAGGCCAGCCGACAGCGGCTGGCGGCGACAAAGCCGCTGAGCGGCAGATGCGCGCAGTGCGCCTCGTCCAGTAGTCGCTGATTCTGTTCGGCATGAGCAGTCGCCTGATCCAGCTGGCCACGCGCAATCGCGATCTGTCCCTGGAACCAGTAGGCGACGGCGGCCACATAATAATTGCCCGAAGCCTGCCCGGTCCGGGTCGCGATCAGCAGAGGCTGGTCCGCAGCGGCTAGCCGGCCAGCCAGGGCATGGTTGTTGCCGATGCTGAGCGCCATGACCGAGCGGACCAGGGTTTCCTCGTCGGGTAGCTGAGTCATGGCCTGTTGGGCCAGTTCCAGACCATGACCGGGATCGCCGGTAGAGGAGGCGACGAAGGAGCGGATCGCGGTGAAGTGACCGGCCAGGGTGAGCCGCTCCGCTGTCGGCAGGGCGTTGTTCTCCGCCAGACCCTGGCGGCCCAGTTCGACGACTCGGCTGGCGCGCGGGTAATCGCCACCAGTGCTGGCGCACCAGCCTTCCAGCATGGCCAGCCGGGGCTGCTGGCGGTAGACGGGATCGGGCAGTCCGCTCAGCCAGTCGCGCAGGGTCTCGGTCTCGCCACGCTTGATCAGGGTCTCGCCCGCGCTCTCCAGCAGTTCGATCAGCAGTTCGCGGTCGCCGGCCTTGCGGGCGTGCTCGACCGCCTCGTGGACCAGTCCCGCCTCGCGATACCAGTGGCTGGCGCGACGGTGGAGATCTGCCGCCTCGCCCGGCAGTTCCTGTTCCAGACGGCGGCGCAGCAGTTCGGCGAACAGGTGATGGTAGCGGTACCAGCGGCGCTGCTCGTCCAGCGGGATCAGAAACAGATTGGCCGCATCCAGCGATTCCAGCAGCGCCTGGGCATCGTCCCGGCCGGTCAGCACCGCGCACAGCGGGCCACACAGGCGCTCCAGCACCGCGGTGCGCAACAGGAAACGGCGCCGCTCGGGCGGCTGGCGGTCCAGCACTTCCTGGATCAGGTAATCGGCGATCAAGTGATGGTCGCCGCGCAAGGCTTCCAGCAAGCGGCCGCGGTCCTCGCGGCCGCGCAACGACAGGGCCGACAGCTGCAAGGCCGCGACCCAGCCCTCGGTGCGGTGCTCGATGAGGTCGATATCGGCTTCGCTCAGCGCCAGCCGCATGGAGTCATGGAAAAACCGCCCCGCCTCGCTGCGATTGAAACGCAAGTCGGCGGCGCGGATCTCGTTGAGTTCGTCGCGCACCCGCAGCCGGGCCAGCGGCAGCGGTGGGTCGTGGCGGGTGGTGATGATCAGGTGCAGGCCCGGCGGGCGGTGATCCAGCAACCAGGCCAGGGCGTGGTGGATGGCGCTGTTGTGGATCACGTGGTAGTCGTCCAGCACCAGCACCAGGATCTGCCGGTTGTCGGCCAGCGGTGCCACCACGGTGGCGGCCAGCAGTTGCTCGGGATCGGCGGCGCCGGCGCTCTGGAACAACGGATCGACGCTGCCCTCCAGAGACGGGATGGCCTGGTGCAGGGCGGCGACCAGATACTGGATGAAGCGGTTGGGCTGGTTGTCGGCCTCGTCCAGGGCCAGCCAGCCGACCGGGACCCGGGTATGGGCCAGCCATTGGGCCAGCAGGGTGGTCTTGCCGCTGCCGGCTGGCGCCGAGATCAGCGTCAGTGACCGCCACAGCCCGGCTTCGATGCGCTCGCTGAGGCGCAGCCGGGCCACCAGTGCCGGACGCAGCCGCGGCCGATGCAGCTTGGTCGGCAGCAGTCCGGCCGCGGGACTGTCGGTGCCGCGACGGGGTTGGGGAAAGGCTAGGGTCGCCAAAGCTGGAGATGGACACTGACCGCTGCGCGCATGGCGGTGACTGTACGCCATGCCGGACGGGCTTGCAACGCGCGTCACCATGCCGGCAACAATTGAAACCATCGTCCGGAGCGGCGGACATGCTACGGATACAGTGCGCGGCAATAATGTGCAGAATTTCTATTCCGGACCCCCTGGTCATGAACCAAGCGCAGCATCATCACCAACCGCTGGCCGCACCCTCGGGCGAGCTGGCCCTGTCCTGTCCGGGGCTGGCCGAGCCTCGATCCGAAACCGCCGCGGCCCTGCTGGCGGGCGTCAAGGCGGCCACGCCGATCCTGCTAGGGGCGATCCCCTTCGGACTGGCGGTGGGCGTTGCCGCGATCGACGCCGGACTGTCGCCGGCCCAGGGCATGGCCACCTCGTTGCTGATCTTCGCCGGGGCCGCGCAACTGGCCGCGATCCAGTTGGTGGACAGCGGCGTGCCGCTGCTGATGCTGCTGACCGCTCTGGTGATCAACCTGCGGCTGGCCATCTACAGCGCCTCGCTGGCGCCGCATCTGCAACACCTGTCAGGTCGCTGGCGCTGGCTGCTGGCCTATTTTCTGACCGATCAGGCTTATGCCGTCAGCCTGAGTCGCTATCAGGCCGGCATGGCGAACCGCGACAAGCACTGGTTCTACCTGGGCGCGGGGGCCTCGATCTGGGTGGTCTATCAACTGGTCTGCGCGATCGGGCTGTACATCGGCGCCGGAATCCCGGCGGGCTGGTCCCTGGATTTCATCATCCCGCTGACCTTTCTCGCCCTGCTGGTGCCCACGGTGCGCGACCGCGGCACCCTGAGCGCCGCCAACTACACCCTCCCCTATGTTAACGGAGAGCT
>CAYMHN010000543.1:0-2924 GCA_964390235.1 uncultured Candidatus Competibacteraceae bacterium | reverse complement strand
CCGCTGCTTGAGCGCTTCCAGTTCCGCTTCCAGGCGTTCGCGCTGCTCGCGGGCGGCGAATTCGCGGGCCAGTTCATCGGCTTCCGGATCGCGACCGTCGAGCCGGTCATAGGCTTCGCTCAGCGCTTCCTGGCGCTCGACCCGCTGTTCCAGGCGCTCGAACTGGGCGAAGGCCGATCGCTGTTCCGCGCCGCGCAGGGTTCGGTCGATGCGCTGCTGCGACTCGGCCCGCACCAGCCGGGCCTGTAGCAGGGTGCGGCGCTGGCGGGCCTGGCGGATCTTGTCTTCCAAATAGCGCACCGAGTCCTGCAAGCGCGCGGTCTGGTGCTGCTGCTTGCGGTGCTCGGCGCTCAGCTCGTCGGCCCGCTGCTCGCAACGCAGCTTCTGATCCAGTGCGGCCCGGGCCTGTTCCTCGGCGCCACGATCCAGGGCCGATTTCGCCCGCTGGTACCACTGCTCGGCCTCCTTGCGCGCCCGCTCGGCCGAGCGGCGCAGCTGGATCTCGTCGGCCAGCGCCTCGGCCACGCCGACGCGAACCCGTTCCAGTTCCTCTTCCATGTCGATGATCAGCTGATGCAGCAGGCGCTCGGGGTCTTGGACCTTTTCCTCCAGCGTGGTGATGGTGGACCGCATGACCAGGGAAAATTGCTCTAACCATTTCATGATGATGACTCCCGTGTGTAATCAACGTAAATCAATTCCAGGTGGACAGATTCGCCGCCAGCTGACGCAGGCGGCCCGACAGCAGTTCGCGGTGCTGTTCGGCAACCGCACCCAGACCCAGCACCAAGGCGCCCAGCAGCAGCCCGGCCAGCCACAGCGAGTTAGGATGGTCGATGCCGCCGCGCATCACCATGGCGATCAGATCGGCGAGCAGGAACCCGCCACCGGTGTACAGCAGGGCGCGAATCCGCAGACCGATGCCCAGCAGCATGACCAGCACCGCGCTCGCCATCAGGGTGAAGATGTGCAGCCAGCTGCCGGCGACGATGTGAAACAGCGGCGAGACTAGGATGGTCAGCGCGCCCAGATAGGCCAGCGGCTGGTGAAAACTCTCCGGCAGTTCGGCGGCCAGCAGCCAGCGCAGGCCGAGCAGCGACAGGCCCAGCGGAATCAAATACAGCTGCGGGTCGTACCAGTGGAGTTCCCGCCACAGCAGCGTCAGGGTCAGATTGACCAGCACCAGGGCCAGCAGCAGCGGTCCCTTGCGCCCGCCGACATGGCCGTGGGCGGCGTAGCCGGCCGCCGCCAGCAGCAACAGCAGACCGTTGCCACCCAGCACCGGCGTCGCACCGGCGAAATGCCGGTACAGGACCAGGCTCACCGCCCCCAGCGGCAGAACCAGGGCGACCCGGGTCAGCGGCCGGACCAGTATCGACCAGCTTGCGGAGCGACCCGCAAACCGAGCCAGCAGCGCCGTCAGCCCGGCGCTCGCCAGCACCAACCAGGCTCCCCGGCCGCTACCGAACTGCACCAGTTCTTGCCACCAGAGCAGGGCCACCACGCCGACCAGCAGCGCCAGAGCGGTCCATACCCGAAGTTCGAGCTGCTCGCGAAGGGCGGTCTGCAATTCGGCGACGGCCAGCAGCAACAGCGCTCCGATCACCAGGCCGAGTTGCAGCGAGGTCAATACCCCCAGCTCCAGGGTCGCGGCCAGGGCGATCACGACGACCACCCGCAAGGCCAACCGCTGCCCTTCGGCCAACGGACTGTCCCCGGCCTGTTGCCAGGCCAGACCCAGTAACGCCGCCAGCAGCGCCAGCAACGGCATCCCCGGCAGCGCGGAGGCAAGCCATAACTCCCCGAAACTGCCCGCGCCGACCAGCAACGCCGTACCCTGTCCCAGTAGCTGCCAGCTCAGCAGCGCCAGCACCTGGTCGCGACGCACCGGTGATCCCAGCCGATATAGCGCGACCACGGCAATCAACCCGGAGATCAGCACCGGCGGCGCGTACAGCAGCACGGCCAGCAGCGCCAGCATCACCAGCACGGCCAGGGCGAACCATCGCGCCGCCCGTTCCAGCGCCCCGCCGGGCCGTAGTACCAGCAACGGCAGCGCCATCATGGTCCACAGCAATGCCAGCCAGTGAGCCTCCAGACCGGTCCGGGACAGCAACTGGACACCGGCCAGCAGCCATAGCCCGACACAACCCAGCAGGGCTGGCCAGACTGTCCCCTGCTGGCGGCACAGGGCGAACAGCCACAGCAGGCCAATCAGCCGTGCCAGTTCCAGGGTGCCGGGCAGCAGATTGCCGGCTAGCAGGAGTTCGATCACCGTCAGCGGGATGGCGACAACCAGCACGAAGCCGAGTAGCGCCCAGCGGGTCAGCAACTCGCTTACCGGGCCGTAAACCGGCCCCAGATATCCGCGCAGCGCCCAGTGCGCCACACCGGCCAGTACCAGGGCCAGCAGCAGCTGGTCCTGCGCCATGCCGAACCGGGTAGCCAGCAGGCCGGCCGTGAAATAGGCGAAACCCAGCGCGTAGCCGCTCAGCCAGGATGGTCCGTCCGCTCCGGCGTACCGGCGCGGCCACGCCCGCATCCCGCCGTACACCAGGAGCAGGCCCGCCAGTACCGGCAGGGTCCACCACGGCTCGTCAACGATCAGGATTCCGGACAGCGGCAGCAGCGCCGTCAGTACGGCAACCACCGCCACGCCGCTCAACAGCAGCAATCCGCCTACTCCGTACCCGCGCAACGGGGCACCGAACACGGTCCTCGGCCAGCACCGGGCCGCCAGCAGCAGACTGAGCAGCAGTGGCAGATAGCTGGCGGCGTGGGTCGCCGTCAGCGGCAGCTCCAGCCGCCACCAGGGTGCGAACGCATAGCCCAGGGTCAGGCTGATCAGGCTGGCCCAGACCAGCAGCGGTTGTTCGCTGCGCCAGGCCACCAGACCCAGCATGCCGGCCACCAGCAAGGCGGTC
>CAYMHN010000542.1:0-2927 GCA_964390235.1 uncultured Candidatus Competibacteraceae bacterium | reverse complement strand
CCTATGAGCGGCATCCGCTGCGCGGCGCGGTGATCGGACTGGAGGCGCGCGGCGGCGGCGTCGAGCTGCGCCTGCACGGCATCGACCCGGACGCCGCCGAGGCCATCGCCCGACGGCTGGACTATCCGGTGCTGGAGGGGGCGACCGACAAACCGCACGGCCTGCGCGAGGTCTATCTGATCGACCCGGACGGCTATGTCTGGGTGCTGGACCGGCCCATTAATCCGGCCCGCACCGACTGAGATGGATGCAGCTAGGGGCTGTCTGTGACAGGGTTTCATCGCGACTCGACCAGAAAGGCAGTGTAGCCGAAGTAACAGACCAGCAAGATCGCGCCCTCCACGCGGTTGATCCGCCCCGCCCGGCGCCAGCCGTAGCCGATCACGAACAGGGAAGCGGTCAGCCCGGCCATGACCGGGATATCGCGCAAGAATACCTCCGGGACGACCGACAGCGGATGGATGATCCCGGCGATCCCGACCACCGCCAGGGTGTTGAACAGATTGGAGCCGAGGATATTGCCCAGGGCAATGTCGTGTTCGCCCTTGCGGGCGGCCATTACCGAAGAGGCCAGTTCCGGCAGCGAAGTGCCCACCGCCACGATGGTCAGGCCGATGATCAGGTCATCAATCCCCAATTCCTGCGCGATCTCCACCGCGCCCCAGACCAGGATGCGGGAGCTGACGATCAGCAGTAGCAGGCCCACCGCCAACCAGAACAAGGCCTTGCCCAGCGCCAGCGTCTGCGTCCGGAGCGCCTGCTCCATTTCAGCGCCCAGCGCATCGCTGCGTTGCTGGAGACCCTGGCGTACGGTCCAGGCCATCAGGCCACCGAACACGCCCAGCAAGATCCAGGCATCGGTCCGACTCACCTCCCCGTCACGGAGCTGAACAGCAGCCAGGGCGGTGACGGCCAGCAGGATCGGCAGTTCCTTGCGCAACACCTGCGAGTGCACGGCGATGGGGCTGATCAAGGCCGTCAGACCCAGGATCAGCGCGATATTGGTGATGTTCGACCCGTAGGCATTGCCGAGCGCCAAGCCGGGGTTGCCCTGGGCGGACGCCAGCGCCGAGACCAGCATCTCTGGTGCCGAGGTGCCGAAACCCACAACCACCATGCCGATCAGCAAGGGTGGCATGCTGAAGTGCCGGGCCGTGACGGCCGAACCCTCGACGAACCGGTCGGCGCTCCACACCAGCAGCGCCAGACTACCGAGGACGGCCAGTAGCGCCAGGGTCATGGGTATCGGCTCAGGGTCATGGTCGGGTGATGAACCGGTTCACGCATGACGACCTCGAATGTTGGCAACCGTATGGCACTCAATCCGCCCAGCGCACCCGCAACAGCCGCGCGGCGATCCCCTGCGCCCGGAACCGCTCCAGCCAGCAGCGCTGCTGCTCGGCCAGCTGATCGGTCGGGGACTTGACCTCGACGAAACAATAGTCAGTGGCGTTCCAGACCAGCAGATCGGGAAACCCGCTACCATTGGCCGACAGATCGCGCGCCATGCCGTCCAGCACCGCACGCAGCTGCCCGGGTTCCAGCAGCGCGCAGCAGCGCTCGATCAGCACCGGCAGCGACTCGCTCCAGACCACCAGCGGATTGCTGATGCCCCGCTTGGCCTCGGTCATGGCCTGGAGCAGCGAGCGCAGGGCCGCCGGGTCGTCCAGCACGCGCAAGCGATCCTCGATCATCGTCCGGCGGCGCGGGTAGAACTCCGGCCGGAACAGGTCCGAGGGCGCGCGTTGCAGCGGGTGGTGGATGGCGCCGGTTTGCGGATCGAACAGCAAGTCCCAGAACAGCAGGCCGAACAGGCCGCGCCAGGGCAGATTCTCGGCGAACAGGCCCTGCCAGCCTCGGCTTCGATACCAGTCCAGCACACCCTGTTCGACGCAGCCGCGCCAGCGCTTATCCAGTATGATCTCGTCGGCCTCGGCCAGCAAGCGAGTGACCGCGCGCCGACGTTCCCCGTCCCGGCGCGCCAGCCAGTCGCGGGCGAATCCGGCCTCGGCGGGCTGGACCGGATCGGTGGCGATCCGCTCGCACAAGGCGGTCGCCTCCTCCAGCCGTCCCAACTTGGCCAGCACGCGCACTCGACGCTCGCGAGCCGGCGGCCGTTCGGTCAAGCGGTACAGGGTCAGGGCCGGCGCCAGGGCACCGGCGCGTTCGACATGGCGGGCGACACGCAGCGTCAATCGATCCAGCGACGGTTCGACCAGCGGGTCGGGCACGGCATGACCAGCGTGCCATTCACGGTACCAGTCGGTAATCCGCGTGGCATCGGTCGCTTGCCATTCGGCGAAGCGTACCCCGGCCTCGTGTATCGCCAGCTTGGCCTCGACCTGGGCGCGGGTCTGGAAATACGGCGTCAGTTGATCGACGGCGACATCCTCGAAGCGGACATGACCCAGATCGCGGATCACGAACTGGTCCATGTCGCGATGCAGGCTGCCGAAGAACAGCAGTTTCAGCACCCGCACCCGGTCCATGCGGCAACGACGGATGAGCGGCTCGTCGATGGCCTCGATCAGCGCCGCTCCCCGCTCGGCGGTCAGCCGATCAAGCAACGCTCCTTTGTTCAGCCCCGTCGGTACGGATGGCGCTAGTTGCCGCAACTCGGTCAGATTGAACAGCGCCAGCACGGCGCCGAGTTCGGGCGCGTGTCGAGCACTCAGCGGCTCGATCAGCCCGACCCGTTCCAACTCGGCCAGCGCTGCTGTCGGATCGGGAATTTCCGGATAATTCAATCTCCCGACCCGGAAGAAATCCGGCCGCCGGTTGATCAAGCGCACGTACAGGCAGCGAGCGGGTTCGGACAAGGCGCGGAACACCTCGAGGAACTCCCGCTCGGCAGGGTTCAGCAGCGTCGGATACAGCCCTTCGACATGGGCCAGCAGGGTCTCGAAGTGGTCGAGGTAGTAGCGGGG
>CAYMHN010000541.1:0-2949 GCA_964390235.1 uncultured Candidatus Competibacteraceae bacterium | reverse complement strand
GGCCGAGGGCGCCGGCCAGCAGGCCAGCGCCTATCGCGGCGCCCAGGGCCTGCACCCGGAGATCATCCAGGAGCTGGAACGCCAGTTCGGTTTCGACAAGCCGCTGCACGAGCGGTTTTTCACCATGCTGTGGAACTACCTCCGCTTCGACTTCGGCGACAGCTATTTCCGCGACCAGAAGGTCATCGACCTGGTGCTGGACAAGATGCCGGTGTCGATCTCGCTGGGGCTGTGGACCACCCTGTTCGTGTACCTGATCTCGATCCCGCTGGGCATCCGCAAGGCGGTAAAGGACGGCTCGCGTTTCGATGTCTGGACCAGCGGCGCGGTGGTGGTCGGCTATGCGATACCCAGCTTTCTGTTCGCCATCCTGCTGATTATTCTGTTCGCCGGCGGGCGCTATTTCGACCTGTTCCCGCTGCGCGGCCTGGTTTCGCCGGGTTGGGAGGACCTGTCCTGGCCAGCGCGGATCCTGGACTATCTCTGGCATATCACCTTGCCGGTGGCGGCCATGGTGATCAGCGGCTTCGCCAGCCTGACCATGCTGACCAAGAACTCGTTCCTGGACCAGATCAACCAGCAGTACGTGCAGACCGCCCGGGCCAAGGGGCTGAGCGAGCGCCAGGTGCTGTACGGGCATGTGTTCCGCAACGCCATGCTGATCGTGATCGCCGGTTTTCCGGCCGCCTTCATCAGCATCCTGTTCACCAGCTCGCTGCTGATCGAGGTGATCTTCTCGCTGGACGGGCTGGGCCTGCTGGGCTGGGAGGCGGCGATCAACCGGGATTACCCGGTGATGTTCGCCACCCTGTTCTTCTTCACCCTGCTGGGGCTGGTCTTGCAGCTGGTCGGCGACGTGATGTATCACATCATCGATCCGCGGATCGATTTCGAGAGCCGCGAGGTCTGAATGGAAGCGCCGCAGCACAGAGTCCTGGGCCTGCCGGTCTCGCCGTTGACCCGGCGCCGGATCGACAACTTCAAGGCCAACCGCCGCGGCTACTGGTCGTTCTGGATCTTCCTGATCCTGTTCCTGCTGACCCTGCCGGCCGAATTCCTCGCCAACGACAAGCCTCTGCTGATCCGCTATGACGGTGCGTTCCATTTTCCGGTGCTCAAGACCTATCTGGAAACCGACTTCGGCGGCGACCTGCCGATCAGCGCCGACTACCGCGACCCCTATCTGCAAGAGTTGATCGAGGAACAGGGCTGGATGATCCGGCCGCTGATCCCCTATTCCTACCGCACCATAGACTACACCCTGCCCGAGTCGCCGCCGACCCCGCCCTCCACTACCCACTGGCTGGGCACCGACGATCAGGGTCGCGACGTGCTGGCGCGGGTGATCTACGGGTTCCGGATCTCGGTGCTGTTCGGCCTGCTGCTGACCCTGTTCAGCTCGGTGATCGGGGTGGTGGCCGGCGCGGTGCAGGGGTTTTTCGGCGGTCTGCTGGACCTGCTGGCGCAGCGCTTCATCGAGATCTGGCAGGGCCTGCCGGTGCTTTATCTCTTGATCATCCTGGCCAGCGTGATCCAGCCCAGCTTCTTCACGCTGCTGATCCTGATGACGCTGTTCTCCTGGACCGCCCTGGTCGGAGTGGTGCGGGCCGAGTTTCTGCGCGCGCGCAACTTCGAGTATATCCGCGCCGCCCGCGCCCTGGGGGTGAACAACTCGGTGATCATGTTCCGCCATACCCTGCCCAACGCCATGGTGGCTACCATCACTTTTCTGCCCTTTATTCTGACCGGGTCGGTGACCACCCTGACCGGGCTGGACTTTCTCGGCCTGGGCCTGCCGCCGGGCTCGCCGTCGCTGGGCGAGCTGCTGCTGCAAGGACGCAATAACCTGACCGCCCCCTGGCTGGGGCTGACGGCCTTCTTCGTGCTGGCCTTCATGCTCAGCCTACTGGTGTTCGTCGGCGAGGCGATCCGCGACGCCTTCGATCCGCGCAAGATCTTCCGCTGATATGGCCCGGGAACGTTTGTTGACCATCGAGCAGCTGGCGGTGAGCTTCGGCAATCCCGGCAGCGAGGTACGGGCGGTGCGCGGGGTGTCGCTGCACATCGAGCGCGGCGAGACCGTGGCCCTGGTCGGCGAGTCCGGCTCCGGCAAGTCGGTCACGGCGCTGTCGGTGATGCGGCTGCTGCCACCCAGCGCCCGGCTGTCCGGCAGCATCCGGTTTCGCGAGCAGGAACTGGTCGGCGCCGATACCCGGTTGCTGCGCACCATCCGCGGCGACCGGATCGGGATGATCTTCCAGGAACCGATGACCTCGCTGAATCCCTTGCACAAGCTGGAAAAACAGATCGGCGAGACCCTGATGCTGCACCGGGGCATGAGCCGCAACCGGGCCAGGGAACACACCCTGGAACTGCTGCGTCTGGTGCAGATTCCCAACCCCGAGCAGCGCCTGGAGTCGTTCCCGCACCAGCTGTCCGGCGGCCAGCGCCAGCGGGTGATGATCGCCATGGCGCTGGCCAACGAGCCCGACCTGTTGATCGCGGACGAACCCACGACCGCGCTCGACGTCACCATCCAGGCGCAGATCCTGACCCTGCTCAGGGACCTGCGGCAGCGGCTCGGCATGGCCATGCTGCTGATCACCCACGATCTGACCATCGTGCGCAAGGTCGCCGATCGGGTGTGCGTGATGACCGACGGCGAGATCGTCGAGAGCGGTCCGGTCGAGACCGTGTTCACCGAGCCGCAGCACCCTTACACGCGGCATCTCCTGGCGGCCGAGCCCAAGGGCAAGCCGCTCACCCGCGAGCCCGACGCGCCGCTGGTGATGAGCGGCGACGACGTCAAAGTGCACTTTCCGATCCAGCGCGGGCTGCTCAAGCGGACCGTGGGCCATGTCAAGGCGGTCGACGGGGTCGATCTGGCGATCCGGCGCGGCCAGACCGTGGGCGTGGTCGGCGAGAGCGGCTCGGGCAAGACCACGCTCG
>CAYMHN010000540.1:0-2951 GCA_964390235.1 uncultured Candidatus Competibacteraceae bacterium | reverse complement strand
CGCGCCGCCTCGACGAATTCCATCACCACGATGTTCATCGCCACCGCCCGGGTGAGTCGATAGACCCGGGTCGAGTCCAGCAGGGCGATCACCAGGATCAGGGTGGTCACCGAGGTACCGACGATGGTCAGGATCAGCAGCGCGAAGATCAGCTGCGGGATAGCCATCAGCACATCGACGACGCGACTCAGCACTTGGTCGATCCAGCGCCCGAGCGTGGCGGCGATCAGTCCGGCCAGGCCACCGACCAGGAACGCCAGGCAGGTGGTGACGAAGGCGATGCCGACGGTGTTGCGGGCGCCGTAGATCAGTCGGCTGAGCATGTCGCGGCCGAGATTGTCGGTACCCAGCGGATGCTGCGCGCTCCACTCGGCGTATTCGAAGCTGACGATTTGGGTCTCCCCGTAGGGTGCCAGCCAGTGCGCGAACACCGCTACGAACACGTAGCTGAGGATCACCAGCAGCCCGAAGCGGGCGCTCCAGGGGGATTGGCGCAGCAGTTTCCAGAATCCGCTCATGATGGCCCCCTCAGCGCGCGTGCCGCAAACGCGGGTTGCTGAGGATGGATAGAATATCCGCCAGCAGATTGAGCAGGATATAGGTAACCGCGAATACCAGGCTGCATGCCTGGACCACCGGCAGGTCGCGCTTGGACACCGAATCGACCAGCAGCTGACCCATGCCCGGATAGACGAACACCACCTCGACCACCACCACCCCGACCACCAGATAGGCCAGGTTCAGCACCACCACATTGATGATCGGCGCCAGTGCATTGGGCAGGGCGTGATGGGTGATGATGCGCGAATTGCGGATGCCCTTGAGCCGAGCCATCTCGATATAGGGGCTGGCCATCAGATTGATGATCGCCGCCCGGGTCATGCGCATCATGTGCGCCGTGGTCACCAGGGTCAGGGTCAGCGCCGGCAGCAGGCTGCGGTAGGCCCGGTCCCAGAGCGGCATGTCCGGACTGATATTGGAGATGCTGGGGAACCAGCCGGCCTGCACCGCCAGGAACAGGATCAGAATATAGGCGACGAAGAATTCCGGGAACGAGATCGAGCTCAGGGTGAACACATTGATGCCGCGATCGAACAGGGTGTTGCGATACAGCGCGGCCAGGATGCCCAGGGTCAGCGCCAGCGGCACCGCGATCAGCGCCGCCAGGCCGGCCAGGAACAGGGTGTTCAGCAGCCGGGTGCCGAGCAGCTCGGAGATCTCGCGCTGATTGGCCAGCGAGCGGCCGAAATCCCCTTGCAGCATGCTCATGAGCCACTCGAAGTAGCGCACGTGCGGCGGCAGATCCAGACCCAGTTCGCGGCGCATGGCGGCCACCGTTTCCGGGGTGGCGGCCTGACCGAGGATCTCCTGGGCCAAATCCCCCGGCAGCAGCTCCACCCCGAGAAAGATGATCAGCGAGATCACGAACAGGGTGAGCAGGCCCAGCCCGAGGCGCTGGGCGACCATGATGAGCAGCGGATGCATGGGGGCTAGCTCAACCACCAGCGCTCGATGGCGCGCCCGCCGTCCAGCTCCCAGTTGCCGGCGATCTGGCCTGCGTGCTGGACCTTGTCGGCCAGGCCGGAGACGTAGTTGGCGAAGGCCCAGATCAGCATGCCGCCGTCGTCGCGCACCAGTTGCTGCATCTCGTGGTACATCTCGCCGCGCAGCGACTGGTCCAGTTCGGCGCGGGCCTCCAGCAGCAGCTGGTTGAAGCGCTCGTGGTTCCAGAAGCTGTCGTTCCAGTTGGTATCCTGGGAATAGGCGGTGGTGAACATCCAGTCGGCCGTCGGCCGGCCGCCCCAGTAGGCCATGCTGAACGGTTTCTTCATCCACACGTTCGACCAGTAGCCGTCGTTCGGCTCGCGTACCACGTTGACGTCGATGCCGGCGGGAGCGGCATGCTCGCGGTAGGCCACGGCGGCGTCCACGGCCCCGTTGAAGGCGGCGTCGGCGGCGCTGAGATCGACACTGAGCGTTTCCATTCCCGCCTGCTGCAAATGCCAGCGGGCGCGTTCCGGGTCGTACTGACGCTGCTCCAGATCGGCGGCGTGATACTGCATGATGGGCGAGATCGGATGGTCGTTACCGATCGTGCCGTGGCCGCGCAGAATGGTGCGCATCAGGGCTTCCCGGTCGATGCCGTATTTCAGCGCCAGCCGCACGTTGACATCGTCGTACGGCGCCATGGTGCAGATCATCGGGGCGGTGTAGTGCAGGTAACCGGTGACCTCCTCGATGCGAACCCCCGGGGTGCGGGCGAGCAGGTGCACGGTGCGCAGATCGCAGCGATTGATGGCGTCGACCTCGCCGGTGGTCAGGGCGTTCTGGCGGGCGTTGACATCGGTGATCGATAGTAGCTCGGCTTCCTCGACATGGGCGCGGCCTTCCTTCCAGTAATTCGGATTGCGCCGGAGCAGGGCACGCACGCCCGGATCGAAGTTCTCCAGGATGTAACCGCCGGTGCCCTGGTAACTCCGCCAGTCGGCCTTGCCGTCCACCGCCGGCATGATCAGCAGGTGATAATCGACCATCAGATAGGGCAGGTCGGCATTGCCGCTGTGCAGGGTCAGCACCACGGTGTCCGGGCCGTCGGCCTGGACATCCTCCAGCAGATCGACGATGTTCTTGGCCGCCGAGGCGGAATCCTCGCCCCGATGGTGGTTGATCGAGGCGACCACGTCGTCGGCATCCAGCGTCTTGCCGTTCTGGAACTCGATACCCCGGCGCAGCTTGAAGGTCCAGACCCGCGCATCGGGGGAAGCCTCCCAGCTCTCGGCCAGGTCACCGACCAGTTCGCCGTCGGGCAGGATCTCGGTCAGGGTGTTGTGGGTGGCGAAGCCCATGGACAGCATGTAGATCTCGGCATAAGTGGCCGGGTCCAGCGAGTCGCTGGTCGAGCCGCCGGCGATGCCCAGTCGCAGCCGGCCGCCGGATTGCGGCGTGGCCCG
>CAYMHN010000539.1:0-2960 GCA_964390235.1 uncultured Candidatus Competibacteraceae bacterium | reverse complement strand
CGGACTGCCCGCTCCTGTTGAAGCTTGCTGATCCCGTAGGCGGAAGCCGGCGTGGGCGGAGTCCTCTCGGTGCAGACCGCCGGAGAGGCCGAGCCGTGCACCCCACCGGCTGAGCTGGTCACCGCGATCCGGCCCTGGGCGAGGACCTCCGGGGGTGCGGCCAGCACGGTTCCGAGCACCTCGTCGAGGTTTGACGCGGGATCGGTGGACACCAGCAGCACGCGGCGCCCCGCATCGGCCTCGGCCAGGGCGACAGTCGCCGCTACCGTCGTCTTGCCGACCCCGCCCTTGCCGCCGAAGAACAGTACCCGGCGCTGCCGGGCGAGGCTCAGCAGCACCGCAGATGGTCCAGGGGCGAATGCTCCATGCCCATCCTGCGGTGCCAGTCGTGAAACTGCTCGTAGAGCACCGGCATTAGCTCGAGCGTGTACCAGGAGGCCGGGTTCGGCACGCCCAGGGTCTCCGCGAATACCAGCAGCATGAACAGATCTTCCTCGTCGCGTTGCGCGCGCGCAAAGGTCTGCCGATACGGTGCGACGTAGAACTCCCGCAAGCCCGCGGAGATCTGCGTCAGCCAGCTTTCCCGGTGGTTCTTGGCCATGCCACCGCTAGCCCCGTTGTGCCGCGGCCGCCACGCTCTTGCCGCCGCGGCTCATCGCAATCGCGGCTTCGAGCGCCACCCAGAGCGCCGCCAGCAGGATGACGATGTCCATGCCCAGCAGCAGCCAGTTCTGATCGCGATAGAAGCTGCCGAGCTGGACCAGCAGGGCATAGACCGACATCGTCAGCAGGAAGGCAAGCGGCAAGGCGGTGAACCAGGCGGAGCGACCTTGGCGAATAAGGATCACGGAAATGATGGACAGCGTCAGGCCCGCCAGCAGCTGATTGGTGGTACCGAACAGCGGCCAGATGATCATGCCGCCTGCGCCGTCGGCGCCGGCGCCGAATGCCAGCGCCAGGCAAAAGGCCAGCGCGACCAGCGTGCTCAAGACCACATTGACCTTGAAGCCTGCCAGTTCCGCTGCTTCCTGGATGACATAGCGCTGCAGGCGCAGGCCGGTATCCATGGTGGTCGCGGCAAACAGGATTGCCATCACGGCGAGCATGGTGGCACCGAGTTTCTCGGGTACCCCGAAACCGGCCATCAGGATGGCGTCGCCGCCCTGCACGAAGGCCGTGACACTGCCAGCCCCAAAGCGCGAGTAGACCGCCTCCCAGTCGGCGAGCGTTGCAAAGCCCGCGGTCGTGCAGATGATCGCCGCGAGCGCGAGCATGCCCTCGCCGACGGAGCCGAAGTAGCCGACGAAGCGGGCATCGGTCTCCTTGTCGAGCTGCTTCGAGGTGGTGCCAGAGGCCACCAGGCCATGAAAGCCGCTGATGGCGCCACAGGCGATGGTCACGAACAACAGCGGCACCAGGCTCGGCGTGTCAGCGGGGAGGTTGGCGTTGTACATCGGCGCGACAATATCCGGAGCCGCAACCAGCACGGCGACATAGAGCATGCCCAGGCCGACGAACAGCTGCAGGCCGTTGATATAGTCACGCGGCTGCAACAGCACCCAGACGGGCAGGATCGAGGCGATACCCGCATAGATGAACAGCAGCAGGATCCAGGTCGAGCGCGGCCCGAGCCCGAAGGTGCTGGCCGGAAGTTCGATGGGATAGCTGTTGCCGAGCCAGATCATGGCGTATAGCACGACGACGCCGATCACCGATGGCCACAGCAGGCCGGCCTTGTAGCGGTAGATGAGCTGGCCGATGACCAGTGCGACGAGAATCGCGCTCCAGGTCGGAATGACTGCAGTGGGGGTCGATACCAGCAGCGTGGCGATCACCACCGCAAAGGCTGCATTGACCATCAATAGCAGCAGGAAGATCACGACGAGGAACAGGTTGCGAGCGCGCGGGCCGATGACCGTTCCGGTCAACGTGCCGATGGACTTGCCCTTGTTGCGCACGCTCGCCCACAGGGCGCCGAAGTCGTGTACGCCGGCAAAGAAGATCGTTCCGAAGATCACCCAGACGAAGGCGGGGCCCCAGCCCCAGATAACGGCGATGGCCGGACCGACGATCGGCGCCGCGCCCGCGACCGAGGTGAAGTGATGGCCCCAGAGCACGAAGCGGTTGGTCGGTATGTAGTCCACGCCGTCGCGCAGTTCGTGCGCCGGGGTGCGGAAGTCGGGGTCGAGCTGATAAATGCGTTCGGCGATGAACCTGGAGTAGAGGAAATAACCTGCGGCCAGCATGCCCAGCCCGAACAGCAGCAAAGTGATCGCGCTCATGTGCCGTAGCTCCTGCGCCCGTTATGACCGGCCCGCCGCGACGAAACGCGCCGGGTCCACTTCGATCCAGGTCGCCCTGGCGCGCGCACAGATTGTGCCGTCCGCACGCCAGACCGCTGTTCCGGAATAATGCTTGCGTCCTTCGCGGCCGAGCGGCCAGCCGCCGACGACGTGGGGCTGGCCGGCGATGACGGGTGCATCGAGTATGGCAGCCAGCCGGCCGAGTACCAGTGGGCTTTCCATGCCGGAGAGCCAGGCCCAGGCGCCGGGGCAATCCAGCGCCGCCCAGACGAATTCATTTCGCACAGTGCCGTCATCGTCGGCCAGCCCGGCCGCGGGCAACCATGGAGCGGCGACCAGGCCGCCGCCCGCAGTTTCGCCTGGAAAAATGTGGAGGCCATCGTCATCCGGACGGGCCGGGCCGCAGACGAAGCAGCCCGGGAAGGCATGCACGTGCAGGCCGTGGAAATAGCGGGCGGCCTCGGTGGCCGCGGCGAGGCCGGGGAAGGGCGGCGGTACCAGCTCGAAATCTGCGTTTCGCGCCGCGGCCACGAGCTGCTCACCATCGAGAAGGGCCAGGCCATTGGCCTCCGGCCGCACGGCAAGCGGGCGCTCCAGTGGCGGCGGGCGATGCAGCGTGACCTCGATCGCGCCGGTCAGGCCGGCCGCGAGTCGCCC
>CAYMHN010000538.1:0-2977 GCA_964390235.1 uncultured Candidatus Competibacteraceae bacterium | reverse complement strand
CTCGACCAACATGGCGCGCCGGCATGGCCGGGCACCCAAGGGGGAACGGCTGCGCCTCGGCATCCCGCAAGGCCATTGGAAGACCACGACCTTTGTCGCCGGTCTGCGCCTCACCGGAATGATGGCGACGATGGTGCTCGACGGTCCGATCAACCGTGAAGCCTTCCAGGCCTATGTCGAGCAGTTGCTGGTGCGCGAACTGCGGTCCGGCGACATCGTGATCATGGACAACCTGTCCAGCCACAAAGGCCTCGCCATCCGCCAGGCCATCGAAGCGGCCGGCGCGACCCTGCTCTTCCTGCCGCCCTACAGCCCCGACTTCAATCCGATCGAGAATGCCTTCGCCAAGCTCAAGGCCCTGCTCAGAGCAGCCGCACAGCGAACCGTCGAGGCCTTGTGGTCCACAATCGGCACTCTCATCGACCGCTTCACAGCGGAAGAATGTGCCAACTACTTCGCCGCCGCAGGATACGATGCAACCTGATCGGAAACCGCTCTAGCATCTTCGTTAACGAACCTCAGGTCCCACCAATGGCAGTCGATCACTAGTCCAGTGAACGCATGGAATGGAACGGAGCCTGCGTTCGAAAAGAAAGCCCTCACAGCAGCCATACGACTGGTGAATCCCGAATGCGTTGCTATTCGCTACATGAGTAATTCCCAGTTAACAGCCTGTAGTACGTCATATTAACCAGTAACATGCGATTTTTATACATGTTTTACTAAAATTATCACGAAATCTTAAGCACTATTTAGTTACAACTCTGAGTAATACGATTTCGCCCCTGCTTTCAGGCAATTAGCGGTGGATTCAGAATCCATTTGACTCCTGTCGAAATTAACGTGCTATTAATTATCAGCCTTAGGTTGCCGTCGGTAGTGGCAGCCAGGGGGTGCAGAGGGGCGCCGTGTCGGCATAAAATAAAAGAACCGGTAGCGCGCGTCTCTGGTGGCGCAACAACCCTCCTCTGGGAGAGATCCAATGAATACACTCAAGACCTTTTTCATCGAGCTACGTGACGACGAACAGGGCGCGGCCTTCCTCGAATACACCGTGCTGCTTGGCATCATCCTGGCGGTTTCGGTCGCCGTTATCGTGTCCATCGGAGGGTGGGCCGGTTCGGTTTGGGCAGAACTCTGCAGTGGTCTAGCTAGTGCAGGCATCGGCACTCCTCCGACATGCTGAGCGATGAGCAGTCAGAAGTCGCTCGGCCCCCCACGTGAGTGGGGCCGGGCGACCCTTAGCAAGAGTACAGATGCGTAACAGGCGCAGCCGAGATCTCGAATCGCGTTTTCATTGAGCCGTGGCACGTCTGAAGAGTTCAGGGACAAACAGCTATGCGATTCAGCAGCATCTTCATGTTCCTGCTGGCCATTGTGTTCGGGATCGCCGCCGTGGCTTTGGCGCAGCACTATCTCGAGGGCCAGGTGACCATGGTCAGCATTGCGCCTGAGGCCGGGAAGGCGCCGGTGCCGATGAACACCATCGTCGTCGCCACCCGGCAACTGCGCTTCGGTACCGAGGTGAAGCATGAGCACCTCTTGGAAGTCGAGTGGCCGGCGGGAGCGACCCCGAGCGGCTCTTTTGCCACCATCTCGGAGGTTCTGACCAACGAAGGCCGCCGCGTTGTGCTGTCGCCCATCGAGGCCAGCGAGCCGGTGCTGAGCTGGAAGGTGACCGGTCCGGGCGAGCGCGCCACCTTGTCGGCCGTTGTCGAAGACGGGATGCGCGCCATGTCGGTGCGTATCAACGACGTTCTGGGCGTGGCGGGCTTCGTGCTGCCGGGCGACCGGGTCGACGTCATGCTGACCCGCACCAGCCAGAATCAGGGCGCCTACACCGACGTCCTGCTGCAGAACGTCAAGGTGCTGGCCATCGACCAGATCGCCGACGAACGCATCGACAAGCCGAGCCTGGCCAAGACCGCCACGTTTGAGGTGAACAGCATCGACGCCCAGAAGCTCACCCTTGCTCAGACAGTAGGCTCGTTGTCGCTGGCCCTGCGGTCGGCGGGCTCGGTCGATGCCGCCGCCCCGCGGCGCATCACCCTGAGCGATCTCGGTCCAGCATTCGAAATCTACGCCGACGCCAAGGAAGAGGATAGTGAGCCGACCGAGGTGGAACTCCTCGCCAAGAGCGTCGAATCCGGCTTCCGCACCGTCGAGGCCAAGATCAGCCAGATGGGAGAACGATTCACCAGATCCATCGAGCCCCTGAAGACCGACGCTATTCCATTCGACCCAAATGCTCGGGTCGGCGTCATCAGGGGCATGAAGCGCGAGGAATACAGCGTCCCGAAACAGAACGAGGACCGGGATGGCTCTGCGAACCTGGCTGCGACCGAGTAGGCTCATGCGACCGCACGCAACCTGTGTTTGCCGAATGGCACCAGTTGCGATACAATGGTCAAGCCTGCGAATCGGGGATTCGTACGGGTCGGGGGTTTGGATCGTGGAACACAATAGGATAACGGCGCCGTGGCCGCGCCCAGCGCACGGACGTTACCGCAACGCGCTCGGCAATGGCATTGCAAGGCATTACTTTGTGGCGGTCCTGATTGCGTTGATGGCCATCGCCCTGGCGAATGCCGACATGGCGTGGGCGCAAAGCCAGGTCATCAACATCTCCGACGGCCGGCGCACCGGCAAGGTGACGGTCGCGGTGGGCATGTCGGAGACACTCCGCGTTTCCGAACCGTTCGAGAATGTCGTCGTCGGCAATTCTGACATCGCCGATGTGGCGCCGCTCACCGACCAGTCGCTCTATGTGCTCGGCCGCGCCATCGGCACCACCAACCTGGCGATCTACAACGCCGACCGTGAGCTCATCGCCGTCCTCGACATCGAGGTCACCTTTGATGTCAGGGGCATGCGCGAAGCCCTGACCGCCGCTCTGCCGGCCGCACGGATCCAGATCCGCACCGTCGGCGGGCGCATCATGCTGCAGGGCACGGTGCCCGACGCCGTGGTCCTCGAC
>CAYMHN010000537.1:0-2982 GCA_964390235.1 uncultured Candidatus Competibacteraceae bacterium | reverse complement strand
GTCGGCGGAACGCACCCTGTCCGGGCCGCTGATCCACGAGCCGCCCCGCACCGCGCGACGCCCGCTGTCGCTGGCCTCGGCACAGTTTTGTTCGGCACCTCTGTAGTTTTCATCCCAGGCCGAGCAGGTCCATTCCCATACATTGCCCAGCATGTCGTACAGCCCCCAGGCGTTGGGCTGGTAGCTGCCCACCGGGGCGGTATGGATGTATTCATCGTCGCAGTCGTGAATCGTCATGTTGGGAAATTGCTGCTTGGCTTTCTGATCAGCGACATTGGCGTAGCGGCAGGCATCCCTCGGCTCGTCGCCCCAAAAGCGCGCCGTGGTGGTGCCGGCCCGCGCCGCGTATTCCCATTCGGCTTCGGTGGGCAGTCGGTAGCGCTGCCCAGTCTGTTCGTTGAGCCAGGTTATGTAGGCCATGGCGTCGTTCCAGCTGACGCACACCACCGGATGGCTGTCTTCCTGGCTGAACCCCGGATTTAGCCAGCTACGCCCCGCGCGCCAGCCCCGGTCGTCGCCTTCGTAGGCATAGCAGCCCGCTACCCGGACATCGTTCTCGGCTTCGGTATCGTTCTCGGCTTCGGTGAGGTAGTTTTTCGCTTCCACGAACCGCCGGAATTCGCCTACCGTGACCGCGTACTTGCCGAGATAGAAATCGTTTACGATCACCGGGGGCGGGCTTTCGCGTTCGCCATCCCGCCCCGGCCCATTGGTCGGGCTGCCCATGGTGAAACTCCCGCCGCTGATGAACACCAGTTCCGGTCCCTGGCTGTCGTCGCTCAGGCGATCACGGTGCACATCGCCGGTCTGCCTCGGGCGCGGCTCTTCGACCACGATGTTGAGTAGCGCCGGGAGGATGATGTAGACTCCCCCGCCCAGTAGTAACAGCAGGGCCAGCAGCACCGGGACCGGCCACCGTGCGCGTGAGGGTGAGGGTGAGGGTGGAGGTGGAGGTGCGGGTGGTGGGTCCAGGGGTTCAAGCTCGGTCTCGATGGCTTCGGTCAATTTCTCCAGGACGTCTTCCTGCTTGGCCCTGGTCAGGCCGATCAAGGGTTGCGAGGGAGAGTTGATGGCCTGGAACCGGGCCAGTTCGGGGATGCGTTTGAACCGCGAGGGGCTGAGGATCAAGGGCAGGATGACTGCGCCTTCGGCGGCGTGTTTGTTCAGCAGGGGCGGTAGTTTGTTGTTGGCGATGAAATCCGAGGCCAGGAAATCGGCGCTGATCAGCAACACCGCGACCCGAGCCGATTGCAGTGCCTGATCGATTTCCCGCTTCCACTCCTGGCCGGGCGGATCATGGTATCGTCCCAGCGCTGGATGCGCCCCGCGCGCTCCAGGGGTCTCAGATGCACTTGCAGACGTTCCAGCCACTCGCTATCCCGACGGCTGTAGCTGATGAATACCGTGTTCCGCTGCTTGGTCGCCGACATGCCGGTACCCGATTGTTTTGATTCCGCTTCACGGGCAAGCGTAACGCGAAACGGTCGATGAGGCCATCCTGAACCGCTCCGGGATATCGCGGACCGGGAGGACTCCACCGCCAGGGACTTCCCGAATGCGCCTGCTATACTTGCCCCGCATGAGCCACGATTCCGGCTACAAGCTGTTGTACTCGCATCCCGCGATGGTCGCCGACCCGCTGCGCGGGTTTCTGCCCGACGCATGGGCCGCCGAACTGGATCTGACGAGTCTGGAGAAAGTCAGCGGCAGCTATGTCAGCGACGATCTGCGCGACCGGGAAGACGATATCATCTGGCGGCTGCGCTGGGGCCGGGAGTGGTTATACGTGTACCTGCTGCTGGAATTCCAGTCCACGGTGGATACCTGGATGGCAGTACGCATTCAGACCTATGTCGGCCTGCTCTACCAAGACCTGATCCGCACCAAACAGCTGACCGAAGCGCGTCTATTACCGCCAGTGCTGCCGATCGTGCTCTACAACGGTGCGCCGGCCTGGACGGCGCAGCCTGACGTGTACGATCTGGTCCAATCGGTACCGGGGCTGCTGGCCGACTACCGGCCAAGGCAGCGCTATCTGCTGATCGACGAGATCCGCCTCGCCGAAGCCGGCAAGCTGCCGCAGCGCAACCTGAGTGCGGCATTATTCCAGCTTGAAGCCAGCCGCAGCCCGGAAGAAGTGCTGGAAGTCCTCAGGGCACTGATCGAATGGCTGCGGGCGCCGGAACAGGCTGACCTGCGTCGGGCCTTCGCGGTCTGGTTCCGACGGGTATTTTTCCCCCGACGGCTACCAGGAGTAGACTTGGCGGCAATGAACGATCTCAACGAGGTACAAGCGATGGTATCGGAACACTTCGAAAGCTGGACCGAGCGCTGGGAGCGCCAAGGTATGGAAAAGGGGCTGCAACAAGGACTGCAACAAGGGCTGCAACAAGGGCTGCAACAGGGTCTGCTGCGTATGGTCCGCAAGCGCTTCGGCACCGAGGTGGCGGAGCAGAGCGCTTCGCTGCTGGAACGCATCAACGATCCCGAGCGGCTGGAAGACCTGGGTGAGATACTGCTGGACAGTGCCAACGGTGATGACTGGTTACAATCCTTGCGCGCTATGGTGGGCCGGTTCCCGGTTTGACCGGGTCGACGCTGCGGGGTATCGGTTCGCTTGGAGGAATCCGGTTCGAGTCATAGGGGCGGACACGGGAGTCCGCCTCTACTTTGTCGGCCGCGGCGCTCAAGTCTTCGGCAAGGTCACGCCCCGCTGGCCCATGTACTTGCCGCTGCGATCCTTGTACGAGGTCGAACAGACCTCGTCGGCGCCCAGGAACAGCACCTGGGCCACGCCCTCGTTGGCGTAGATGCGCGCCGGCAAGGGGGTGGTGTTGGAGAACTCCAGGGTAACGTGTCCCTCCCATTCAGGTTCCAGAGGCGTTACGTTCACAATGATGCCGCAACGTGCATACGTGCTTTTACCCAGGCAGATCACCAGCACATCGCGCGGAATCCGGAAGTATTCCACGGTGCGGGCCA
>CAYMHN010000536.1:0-2984 GCA_964390235.1 uncultured Candidatus Competibacteraceae bacterium | reverse complement strand
ATTCTTTCAACCCGACAGAGCCGCAACCGGCTACTGCCTTCACCCCAGCGGACGCAGGAGAGCGACCATGAAACTCACCACCATCATCACCCCGGCACTGATCGCCCTGACCTTGGCCACGGGGAGCGTCAACCCCGCCTACCCGGACACCCCGGACCAACCATCATCCGAAACCCGGCTCCAACTCGCCAATGCCCAGAGCAATGACCATGCTCGACTAGAGCAGCGAATCCCGAAGCCCGAAAAGCGCTACGCCTGAGCTGACATGCCTCCTCGCTCGCAGGCCGAGCCGGGCGGCATTCCGATCAACCATGCCACCTCGTTCAGGAGCCGAGTCCGGATGAACTATAGTTAGGGACTGATGAATTTTGCCGACCCCGGGTTCCAGATCACTGACCAATGGGGTATTTCGGGCGTATGATGTTTCCGTCAATCCCCCTGTCACCAATCGGCACCGGGCAGAGGTTCGACTTTCCGTGTCCTGGTGCCGACCCGTGTCACCCAGCAGGCAAGCCGATGAGCCAACGCATCCTGGTGGTCGAAGATACCGAGGACAACCGGCGGATCATCCGCGATCTGCTGACCAGCGCCGGCTACGAACTGATCGAGGCGACGGACGGCGCGGCCGGCGTGGCCGCCGCGATGAGCGAGATTCCGGACCTGGTTCTCATGGACATTCAATTGCCGGTCCTCGACGGTTACGAGGCCACGCGCCGGATCAAGGCCGACCCCGCGACCCGCCATATCCCGATCATCGCCGTCACTTCCTACGCCCTGTCCGGGGACGAGGCCAAGGCGCGCGCCGCCGGTTGCGATGGCTATGTTGCCAAGCCATTCAGCCCGCGCCAGCTGCTCGCCATGGTGCGCGCCCACCTTCCCGGCTGAGGGCAGCGGACCATGCGCGAACCCGCCCGCATCCTCGTGGTCGACGATCTGGCGGAAAATCGCGAGATTCTCAAACTCCGCCTGGAGGCCCACGGCTACGAAGTGCTGACCGCGGTGGACGGCGCCGAAGGTCTGGCGCGCATCCACGACTACCGCCCCGATCTCGTGCTGCTCGACGTGATGATGCCCGAGCTCGACGGTTTCGAGGTGTGCCGGCGGGTGCGCGCCGACCCGAACCTCGCTTTCATCCCGATCATCCTGGTCACGGCCAAGTCCGACAGCAGGGATGTCGTACAAGGTCTGGAGGCGGGCGGCGACGAGTATCTGACCAAGCCGGTGGACCAGGCGGCGCTGATCGCCCGGGTGCGCTCCATGCTGCGCATCAAGGCGCTGCACGACCAGGTGCAGGCGCAGGCGGCGGACCTCGCGACCTGGAACCGTACCCTGCGGGAACGGGTGCAGGCGCAGCTTGCCGAGTTGGAACGGGCCCGGCAACTCCAGCGGTTTCTGCCGCCACAGGTGGCCGCGCTGATCGCGGAAGGCAATACCGACGCGCTGCAAAGCCATCGCCGGGAGATCGTCGCCGTCATGTGCGATCTGCGCGGGTTCACCCGATTCGCGGAGACCGGCGAACCGGAGGACATCATGGTGCTGCTGCGCGATTACCACCGCAGCGTGGTGCCGCTGATCTTCCGCTACGAAGGCACGCTGGACTGCTTCATGGGCGACGGCATTCTGATCTTCTTCAACGATCCGCTGCCCTGCCCGGACCCCGTTTCCCGCGCGGTCCGCCTGGCGATCGAGATGCGCGAGGCGGTAGCGGAACTCGCCGGTGCCTGGCGCCGGCGCGGGCATGCGATCGGCTTCGGGGTCGGCATGGCGCAAGGCTATGCCACGCTCGGCCTGATCGGATTCGAGGGGCGCCTCGAATACAGCGCCATCGGCACGGTGACGAATCTCGCGGCCCGGCTTTGCGGCGAAGCGGCCGATGGCCAGATCGTGGTCAGCCAGCGCATCGCCATGGACGCCGAGGACATCGCGCTCATGGAACCTCTGGGCGAGCTGAAGCTGAAAGGATTCTCGCGCCCGGTGCAGGCGTTCAATATAACCGGGCTGCGCCAATGAGATATTACGGATTGGGTCGATGACTCTTGATGCCCCAGCGCTCGAACAAAGCCGTTAGATGCTTGCTGTGGGTGATGATCACGACCTCGTCGCCGGGGATCAGCTTGGTATCGGTCTCGATGAATTCGAAGCGCTCGTTGCGGTAATAGAAACAGGCGCGCGCACCCGCAGGCAGGTCGAGGTCCTTGACCGAGCCGGCGTCTTCCGGCCTGGCGATGAAGGAAAATACCCGTGCCTCGTCCTTGATCATGGCCGACAACTCGAACAGCCCGCGGCCGGGCAGCATGTCGGCCAGGTAACGGCCGATGGTGCGCGCCGGGATGATCAGTTCCTCCAGACCCAGTTCCACGCAGATATGTTCGTATTCGGGATCGATGATCTTGGTCACGATGCGCCCGAAACCCAGCGAACGCCCCGCCAGGCTGGCGAGAATATTGGTCTGATCGTTACCGGTCAGGCAATAGAGCAGGTCGGTATTCTTGGGGTCGGCCTCGCGCAGGATGGCGGGTTTGCTGCCGTTGCCGTGGATGAACCCGCAGTTCAGCTCATCGGAAAGTTCGGCGATCCGCTCGACGTCGGTCTCGATGACGACCACGTCGTGACCCTGCTTGAGCAGGCGCCGCGCGGTCGCGGTGGTGAGTGCCCCGGCGCCGATGAACACGGCCCTCATGCGCGGGGGTTCCTGCCCAGCCAGGTGGGTGGATAGAGCAGAATCAGCAAGGCCAAGATCTCCAGACGTCCCGCCAGCATATTGAACATCAAGATACCCTTGAGCCAGGGTTCAAGGGAAGCCTGACTGATGCCGCTGGACAGACCCACCGTGCCCAGTGCCGAGATCACCTCGAACAGGGCGTCCAGGGGATCGTGCCCGGCCAGCAGAAAAGGCCACCAGGACAGCAGCGCGAGCAGCGCGAACAGCGCGATGACCGCCAGGGCGCCGAACGGGTCCACCAGGAGGCCGTTCATCGGGAAGG
>CAYMHN010000535.1:2210-2993 GCA_964390235.1 uncultured Candidatus Competibacteraceae bacterium | reverse complement strand
TAGGGACGATGGCGAGCGGCGGCCTGGATTCACTTCCCCACAGCGGCGCCGTGGTTGCGCTGCTGACGATCATGAAGCTGAGTCATCGTGAGGCGTACCGTGACATCGCCGTCGTTACCGTGGTGATTCCGGTGTTAGTGACGATTGTCGTGGTCGCGGGGATGCAACTGATTGGCTGAAGCTGTATCAGCGATGTCCATGTGCCGACTGAACCGCACGGCCGGCCTGCTTCCACGCCTCGACGCCGCCCCGATACCAGAGCACATTCGTATAGCCCAGGTTGATCGCACGCAGCGCTGCGTTGTACGACATCCAGCAGTGTGTGGATTGACAATATAGGATCAGCGGATAGTCCTTGTTGCCCCCGGTGGCCTGCTGCAGGAACTGGCCAAACTGTTGCTGGGTGGAGTCGCTGAAGGTACCCGGCTGGTGAGCCGGCACCGCGTACTGCGCGCCCGGAATCAGCTCGGGTCCGCCGAGTACGTCGAGGATCAGGACGGGTAACTGCTTTCCTTCGATGAGCTCGACGAAAGCTTGGGTCGTAATCAGCTGCCCCCCCGGAATCGACGCCGGTGTCGGCCCATGCATGGCCCCGGCATGTAGCTGGGCCGTGGGCGCGATGCCAAAATCCTGTCGCTCCATCTGGGTCAACGGGTCGGCAGCACTGCTTTCGGCTCCCTGCTGCGACGGTGGCGCGGGCGCCTGCATGACTTGCGGCGGATTCCCGGGCTGCGCGGGGGGTGGCCGGCCGAAGCTGTCCTGCGCCTGTGCGGGGACCAGGCT
>CAYMHN010000535.1:0-2200 GCA_964390235.1 uncultured Candidatus Competibacteraceae bacterium | reverse complement strand
GCCGCGACGGCGGGCACAATGAGCGCCACAACGCATCTCAGGATGTTCATCGGCTGCGCTCCAGCTTTACGCCGTCCAGGCCAGTGGCGATATAGGGATCGAACGAAGGATCATTGGTGAGGACGTAACTGCCGTCGTTAAGCCGATAGGCACTTTCGTACTCGTTTGAAAGCTCCACCTGGCCGACGCTGCTCATTGGGTCCTCATACGTTTGGACACCCCGGATCGCCTCGATAAACGCGCGGTGCTGACGGTCTTGCGAGCTTTGCCGCTCTTCCCAGCCCCTCTGGTTGATGGCACGCACCTCTTCGTTGCTCCTGGCGATGATTTCAGAGCGCTTGCGCGCGCCTTCGAGGTTGGTCCGGGCAATTGCAGCGTTATGGGCATTGATCCGTTGCTGCCACTCCGGTGCCACGCGTATCGAGGTGCGGATGGTCTCGGCCATCTTGAAATCGAGCTCTCCATTTGGCGCCCGGAACGCGTAGCCAGGCAATGCCGAGCCGCTGAACGTGTCCAATGTCTGGCCGGGCTGGACGCCCTGCATGCGGGTGATATTGAAAATCACGACCGCAGCGGCCGTTTCCCTGAACTCACGACCCTGCTCGCTGTAGCCGATCAGGACCTCGCCGGCCTCGACCCAGGTCCGCATCTCGCCCATCGGTATCGGTGTTTGCGAGTTTATCGAAGCGAGTTCCTGCTGCAGGTCCTCTCGCACCCGGAAATCCAGGATGCGTGCATTCGGTCGGGCTTGCCGCACAATGTGCTCGAGATACTGCTGCACACTGGCGATCTGGAGTGCCGGGCATCCGCCTGCCGCCGGTGCACCGAAGTTGTTCGAGGCCCAGGTCAGGGCGGGAATGATCGCTGCGGCCATGGAACCGTCCGGCGCGTCCGCGCGCCATTGAAAGTTGTAGCCCTCGCCACAGGCGGATTGCGGGTTCCAGACCACGCCACCCTGCGCACGCCAGTCGTACGGGATGAGCACCGTGGCGGCCACAATGGCTTTATCAAAGCCCTGGGCGTCAATAATCTCGGTGGACTTCAAGCGGACCGCGCCAGGCGGCAGGCCTTGACCTGCCTCTTCCGCGTGCACCGCTTGCTCGCCAAGGAGCACGAACAGTGCCATGCCCGATACCAGGGCCGGCAGGTAAGTAAACCTTGTCATGATGTCCCCCTTTGCGGCCGACTATAACCAAGGTGGTGTAGGTTGCCTATATTCTCATCGGGCCAGCGGGAGATAGGAGGATTCGGGTATACTTTGCGCGCCCACTGACGTGCGCCGGCGTTCGCCATGGCGCTAAACCAAGGCGCTGAAATCGCATGCAATTCAGAATTCGCCGCGGCCTGGATTTGCCGATCAAGGGGTCACCGGAACAGGTGATCGGGACTTCGCGTTCCGTCGCCACCGTCGGTGTCCTGGGCCGCGACTACCTGGAGCTCAAGCCCACCATGCATGTGCAGGAGGGCGATCGGGTACGGCTCGGTCAGCCGCTGTTCAGCGACAAGCGCCGAGCGGGTGTGACGGTGACCGCTCCGGGCGCAGGCGTGGTGACGACGGTGCGTCGCGGCGCCCGGCGCGTGCTGCAGTCCGTGATCATCACGCTCGAGGGCGAGGACGAGGAAACGTTCCGGCACTGGCCGGCCGGAGCACTGCGCTCGCTGGAGCACGACCTCGTGGTGGAGAACCTGACCCGGTCGGGGCTTTGGTGCGCGCTGCGCACGCGCCCGTGGAGCAAGATCCCCGACAAGTCGTCCGCTCCGCACGCGCTGTTCATCAATGCCATGGACACGAATCCGCTCGCACCCGACCCGGAAGTCGTCATCGGAGAGGCCGCGGAGGATTTCCTCAACGGGGTCGCGGCCGTTTCGCGGCTGACGACGGGCGCGGTTTACCTCTGCAAGGCGGCGGGCGCGAACGTGCCGGCGCCCGATGGACTCGAGCGGCTGGAGGTGGCCGAGTTCTCGGGTCCGCATCCGGCGGGCCTGGTGGGCACGCATGTTCATTTCCTCTATCCCGTTGGCGCGGACCGCACCATCTGGCATCTTGGCTACCAGGATGTCATTGCCATCGGCCGGCTGTTCACCACCGGCCGGCTCGACACCACACGGGTCATATCGCTGGCCGGTCCGATGGTGAAGCGGCCTCGATTGCTGCGCGTGCGCACCGGCACGCACATTGAGCCATTGGTGGTGGGAGAAG
>CAYMHN010000534.1:0-2996 GCA_964390235.1 uncultured Candidatus Competibacteraceae bacterium | reverse complement strand
GAATCCAAACCCGACTCGCCAGCACGAACCGGCTGCATCGATTTACAGCAGTGCTGACGCCGCATAGCATAAACCACATGACCATCGCCATCCCGAAACCATCCGTGTCCACTGTGTTGCCTGATGAAACCGGATTCTGGCCTACCTGCGGCTACCACCGCCTGGCCGCCATGGGGGATCGCCTACAGGTGACCGAAGCTTTCCTGCGAGGCTTTTTTGAAACGCCGGAATTGAGCCCCATCGATAGCTCCTGCGCCCATGAGCGCGAGCTGCACCGCGGCCTGCTGAGCGATCCGCGGCGGCCCGTGCGACCGGAGGAACTGGCGGCGCTGGCCGACTCCGATGCCCGGGAGAATTACCAGTACGCCCTGGCCTTTCGGGATCTTCTGGTCAACCACGACGATCTGGAAACCGCCTATCTGGCGGTGACCGGTGGTCGGGTGTCGGCGCAAATCCCCCCCGTGCTGCTGGACTGGCTGGTGCAGCTGATCCTGCGGCACTGCCTGCGCGATCGGAACGATCCTTATCCATGGCGAGCGGCGGAGCTGCTGTTCCGGCGTCAGCGGGTCACGCTGGAATCCGGCGTCATCGTGGCTGATGCCGAGTATCTCCAGCGTCGCCAGAAACCACCCGCCCTGAGCGTGCTGGAATCCCTGATCCGCCAGGCGGGCGGGGTGGCGGCAGATGGCGAGGACAGACCCACCGTGGACTTGCTGCACGAGGCCACCCTGGATCACTACCGCCGCCACAGCGAGGCCCACGATCTGGCCCTGGGCCTCAATCCGGGGGAGCCGGGCTTGCAGGCTCTAAGTGAGGTACTGGCCGCCTGGTTGCATCATTTTCACGGTCTGGCCGCCGAAATCACCTCGCTGCGCGAGATCCGCGACGAGCACTGGCGTTGGCATATCGGTCTGGACGCCGACAGCAACTTGCTGCTCAATCGCCTCTATCACGGCGAGACACTGGATGAAGACAGCCAGTACCGGCTGCTCGGCCTGTTCCGCATGGACTTCGAGGAGAACCAGGCGCTGCGGACCGAACAGCGCGGTCATCCCGTCTATCTGGGCCTGGCTATGAACCCGGATCGGGAACTGCGGCTCAAACCGCAGAATCTATTGCTGAATCTCCCGCTGACCGCAACCCTGTAAATCTACACAGACCATGCACCGACTGCGACTTGTCTTGCTGACTCTGAGCATTGGTACGACACCGGTATATGCCGCCAATCCGGCCTGGGAGCGCGCCGTGTTCCTCAACGACCTCGCCACCATCCGCACCCAGCTGGAGGAAATCGGGGATGTCGATCGGCCCACCGAGCATGGCAAGACCGCGCTGATGGCGGCGGCCCGCGCCGATGACTCCGCGCTCGCCGCGGAACTGCTGCGAGCCGGTGCCGATCCTGCGGCGAACAATCGCCAGGGAGGCACGGTGCTGATGTATGCGGTGGCCGGTGGCAGCAGCGCTATTGCCCGACAGCTGCTGGTGGTCGGCGCCGATGTCAACGCCCAGTCCAGCAATGGCTGGAGCGCACTGATGCTGGCCGCAGCCAAGGGCTACCATGCCATTGCCGCGCTGCTCTGCACGGCCGACGCCGATGTCAACCGGCCGGATGTCTATGGCTGGACCCCGCTGATGCGGGCGGTTTTCGAAGGTCATGCGGCCACGGCCGAACTGTTGCTGGCCCAACCGGACATCGAGTTGGATCGGATCAATGATCGCGGCCAGACGGCACTGCATCTGGCGGTGATCCAGGGGCGCGCCGGACTGGTCGAGTTGCTGCTGGCGAACGGCGCCCGTCAGACCAACGACTTCGAGGGGCGCACCCCGGTCAGCATCGCCCGCGCTCTGGAGCGCGATGACCTGCTGGCCCTGCTGGCCGACCTTCAGCACTGAATCCGGGTCCGACTGTACTCGCTGAGGGGTACCACTTGGGCTACTCCCGAGACCGGCTGGCGCGCCTGCGGGCCGAACTCCAGCTCCAGCTGGAAGCCGAAGCGCTCGAAGAAGCGCTCGTACAGCGCACCACCGTAGACGCCCGTGGCGTACAAACCGCCTTGCTCATCGGTCTCCAGGGCAATGCTGGCCAAGGGCTGCGGAGCCGGACCGGCGATCACCCTGGCACCGGCAGCCGGATCGTACAGGCTGTGCTCGGAGCAGCACTGGATGACCGATCCACGGCGTTCGATGCGATTTTCATTGACAAAGCCGACCGGCGTCTTGCGATACCCGATGAAGCTGACCGTTTCCGCCGGATAAGTCAGCTTGTGGGAGCAGATCGCGGCGAACGCCACCACGGAGCGCTCCTCCCCCACTCCGCCCCGCCACCGATAGGCCTCCCCCGCAGCCGTCTCCAGATCGATCGGCGCTGCCGCCGCCTTGAGCCGTAGCAGAAAGCAGGGCGTGCAGACATAGGGGTAGAAGAACAGGTAATCCCGCTCCCGCTCCAAGCGATCGACGGTCATCGGATCGCCCTTGCGATCTACCAGCAGGCTGCGCGCGTATCCTTGCAGAGGTTGGTCTGCAACACCACCTCTGGACATCAGCGCCAGGGCAGCGCTGCACAATCCCATAAAACCTCGCCTGGAAAACACCTTGTCGATCATGATGGTCTACCCGATTGGAAAACGTGAGTTTTACGTTTACGTAAACGTGAGCTATAGTGATTTTCACATTTTTTATTCGGTTTACTTGACCATTATCATGCCCAGCAAGCAAGCTTCCGGGGAGACTTTTTCGATCAGCGACCTGGCGCGGGAGTTCGGCGTCACTACCCGCGCCATCCGCTTTTACGAAGACCAGGGACTGATCAGCCCGCAACGCGAAGGGCGCCGTCGGGTCTATGGGCGCCGCGACCGGACCCGCCTCAAGCTGACCCTGCGCGGCAAACGCCTGGGCTTTGCCCTGAGCGAAATCCGCGAGATTCTGGAGCTGTTCGATTCACCCAGGGGCGAAGAGGTACAGCTGCAACATTTTCTGCGGGTGCTCAACCGGCACCG
>CAYMHN010000533.1:0-3002 GCA_964390235.1 uncultured Candidatus Competibacteraceae bacterium | reverse complement strand
CGATGTCTGGCGCGGCAATCTGGACGGCATCGTTCTGACGATTCATGCCGCCTGCGCGGGCAAACATGTGCGCGAGGGTGGCTGGGATCTGGTGATCGGCCGACCGCGCGCCGTCACCGGACTGGTCCCGGCGGGCAGCGTGTATTTCTGCACCGTCGAGGGTGATCCAAAAACGGCTGCCGCCCGACTGCACGGCAGTCACATCGGGCGTGATACGCAACTGGGTCGCGGCGAACTGGCCGTCGGTATCTGGGGAGGCAAGACATGAAAACCGCTTTGCTCGGGCTGTTGACCGAAACCTCGCTGCATGCCGGCGCCGGACAGTCGGTCGGCGTGATCGACCTGCCCATCCAGCGCGAGGCGCACACTGGCTGGCCGGTGGTGTTCGGTTCGGCGGTCAAGGGCGCGCTGCGCGCCGCCGCGGAAACCGCCGGCAAGGACTGGATCACCAGCGTGTTCGGACCGGATACCAACCACGCTGCCGACAACGCCGGCGCGCTGCTGGTCGGTGATGCGCGGCTTCTGCTGCTGCCGGTGCGCTCGCTGACCAGTCATTTCCGCTGGGTCACCTGCCCGGCGCTGCTGCGGCGCTTCCAGGCGGACTGCAAGCGTCTGGGCATAGCGGCGGATTTCGCTGTGCCACCGGTGGACGATCCGGCTGCCACCTTCGTCGCTGATGACAAGACCGGTCCGCTGTTTCTGGAGGAATTCCGCTTCGAGATGCAGTCGGGCGCGCTTGATGCCATCATCGGAGCGCTGGTCCCCTTGCTGTCGGTCGCTGAACCCGAAGATCGACTCAAGGCCCAGTTCACCGTGGTGCATGACGACATGTTCGCCCATCTCGCCCGCTATGCCACGCCGGTCAATGCGCATGTGCGGATCGACAATGCCACCAAGACGGTACAAACCGGCGCGCTGTGGTACGAGGAGACCCTGCCGCCCGATACCCTGCTGTATGTGGCACTGGCCGCCCAGCGCTCGCGGGTGAAGGACGAGAACCAATCCGCCGAGCAGATTTTGGCGCATATCACCGAGGATCTGTTCGCCAGACCGTATCTGCAACTCGGCGGCAACGAGACCGTGGGTATGGGCTGGTGCAAGGTTGCCAGTGTGCCAAACAGGGAGGAGACCGCATGAACAAGAAGTCCAAGAGACCCAAATACCGGAAACAGCAGCAGGCCAAAGGGAGGGTTGTCAGTGTCGAAAAGCGGGAAACATCCACCGCCTCCATGACGGGTGTTACGACTGCATTGGCCGATGCCCGACCAGGCATGGGAAACGGCACCTTGCAGCAGCAACGCGCCGCGTTCGCCCTGCAACGGGTTCAGGCCTGGGCGGATCGGGACACCGAGGAGCAGAAGAAGCTCAACAGCTATGCCGCCAAGATGCCGTTCATGGTGCACGCCAACGGCCTGGGCCAGACCACTGCGTTCTACCGGGCCAAAAAGGATACCGATCCGCACCGGGAACTCTATCGCCTGCTCGGCGACTGGTTGACTCGACCGGGACAGCCTTTTGCGGGACAAAACGATCTGCTCGACGGAGTCACCACCGCCGATCTGCACACCTACATGGCGGCCCAGGCCGAAGCCATGCTGTTCCTGGGTTGGGTCAAGCAGTTCGCCGATGCGTTTCTGAAGTCCGAATGAGGTGAACGTCATGGCACGACCGATTTATAACCAGACGCAGGATGCAAAACTGATCGATCAGGGCAACCGCGGCCTCTGGTACACCCGCTTTTTCGACCGCTACGCGCCAAACCGGACGCTGAACCAGGACGCGAAACGCGCCTGGGTCAGCGACAATGCAAAACCTACTGGTGACCGCAAAGCGCTTGAGACCCATGCCCTGCGCCAGCTCGCCCTGATTCAAGCCATCGGCGGCGAGGCTCGCGTGTTCGCCACCGACTGGCATTTCGCCACCGGCTTGGGTCTCCCTCATCCGGTTGAAAATGGTCTGGCCTGGCATCCGACGCTGGGCGTGCCGTATCTGGCCGGCAGCGGTGTCAAGGGTCTGTTGCGGGCCTGGATCGAGGTGTGGGATGAACAAGCGGATGCAGCAAGCCGCCAGCAGCGTATCGACGATTGGTTCGGCACTTCCGGCGATGAGGGCACCAGCGGCCGCTTCGTGTTCTTCGACGCCGTGCCGGTGCAGCCGGTGCAACTCGCCGCCGATGTCATGACCCCGCACATGGGCAAGTGGTACGAGCAGGGCGATGAAATCACCGCTATCCTTGAACCGGAACGGCTACCGGCCGACTGGCACGATCCGGTCCCGGTGCCGTTTCTGGTAGTCAAGCAGGCGAAGTTGTTGTTCGGCATCGCCCCGCGCCGGTCCGAATATGCCGCCGAACTGGCTGCGGTATGGGACGCGCTGGAGAAGGCTCTGAGCTGGCTGGGGGCGGGCGCCAAGACTGCTGCCGGTTACGGGCGGATGATGACCGATGAGGGCATGCTGGCCTCCTTGCGCGAGTCGTTGCGTCGGCTTTCCGAAGCTGCACTGCCAGTCGAGCAACAGCGCATCGCCGAATTACGAGCCTTGTTCGAAAAGGCGCAGCAAGGCCAAGATCGCAACCCCGGCAGTCAACTTGGCACGCGCTTTCGCGAGATCGCGACCGATGCGGTGGCATGGGGTGCCACCGAGCGCGCCGAGCTGGTCGAACTGCTGACCGAGATCAGCAAGTTTCTCGAAGGAAATCGGAAAAAACGCCGCGAATTGATCGACACGCTGCTCGAATCCAATCGCCAGGACCCCTGACCCATGCCCGCCCCGACCCTCCTGCTCTGCACCGTCGGCGGTTCCCACGAACCGATCCTCACCGCCATCCCCGGACCGGCGATTCCGTCCGCGTCGCAAGCTCGTATCTCCCAGCGTCCTGCCGGACTCCACCGAGTGGTGGCTAAGCGGCATGGGGTGATTATCCCATGCGATAAAATGACTCGGAATGTATTACTATTGAGCTTTATGTAATACCTCTGGTACCGGTTGCCGGGGACCATGGA
>CAYMHN010000532.1:0-3012 GCA_964390235.1 uncultured Candidatus Competibacteraceae bacterium | reverse complement strand
AGTAGGGTGCGCCCCACGCGCCATCACGTTCGGTGCGCGGTGCGCACCCTACCGCCTGCGGGGTCTCGATCACCTCAGTAACCAGCTGGCGCTGATCGTGTGGATATCGAGGCCCGGATTGGGATCTTCGATATTCGCGTTCGAAATGTGCTGGAAGCGGTAGCCCAATGTGAAACCCTGGCGGAAGCGGTAATTCACGCCGACGTGGCTGATGAAATGGAATTGCCCGCCCATATCGAAATCCCCGTAGCGATCCTCACCCAGAAAGGTCGGCTTGATACCCAGTTCGATCTCCCAGCGACGGTTCGCTTGGGTGAACACCGCCACCGGACCCAGCGAGACCACCACCCCGCTGTCGCCATGCGCATCCAGCAGCCCCAGGCTAGTTTCCAGATAGGTGTTCAGGCGCCAGCGCTCACCCGGTGTCCAGTTCCAGGGCAGTTCCGCCCTGGCGAACACTTCGTAGAGCGTGAAATCCTCGCCGCCGTCCGAGACACCGGCTCGCAGGCCGAGGCTGCCGATCAGGGACTCGGCGCTGGCCGGTGCGGCAAGCCCCGCCAGTAAGGCGGCGGCAGCGATGCGCAGCGCCGGGCGCCGTTGGAAAGACCGTTTATTATTGTTCGGGAAATTCAACTATCCATCCTCGTGCAACGGGGACTAGCCAAACCGGAAGGAATCTGGTCATCATCGGCCGGCGCGATTGCCCAGTGTAAAGGCCCCGTCGCCGGCCGGCGTATCGTACCGATTGTCAATGGGATATGTCACTTCTTGCCTGCGGTTCTTGATCCAGGACAATGCAGCCGAATCATCACCACGTATCATCCCGGTGACGGCCATTGGGCCGTCGCTTATCCCATGCTCGCAACCGGAGACCGGTATATGAGATTGCTGACCACCCTATTGGTATTGGCCGCATCGCTGTACATCCCGCTCATGGCGCAACAGGATCCGCACGCTGCCATCGTCATCGAGGCCCCCTGGAGCCGGGCCATGCCCGCCAGTTCCATGGTCGGCGCCGGCTATCTGCGTCTGACCAACACCGGCGAGCACGCCGACCGGCTGATCGGTGCAGCCTCGCCCATCGCCCCGCGCGTCGAACTGCATACCCACATCGCCGAGGGTGATATGATGCGGATGGTGGAGCTTGAAGCCATCGAACTGCCACCGGGTGAAACCGTATCGCTGCAACCGGGTGGGATGCACCTCATGTTCATCGGTTTACAACACTCGCTGGAGGCGGACACCGAATTCCCCTTGACGCTGGAATTCGAGCACGCCGGAAAGATGGACGTGGTGGTCCGGGTCCGGGGCCTCGACGAGCCCGAGCCGCAGCATGGCCACGACCACTCGCACTGACGCTCAACCCTGAACGGAGCCAGCAATGGCAGGCAAACCCGGCAAACCCGGCATGGCATTCGCCCTGCTGGCGATGCTCGGCTTGCTGCTGCTGATTCCGGTTCATCACCACCACGCCCTGCACCAGGCACTGGGATCCGTTACCGCCGACGCGGCTCACGGACACCACGCCGGTCATGAACATTCCGACGACCCATCGCCCGCCTTCCGCTGCCCGGTCTGCACCCTGGGCAAGCTCGCCGTCCTGGTTCCACCACCCGACACCTCCGTCCGCCTTGCCCTCCACTGCATCAGCGCCGAGCGCATTGTCCTGACGGCACCGGTTGCAGCCACCCGCTACGAGCGCTACGCCCAGCTGCGCGCACCACCCGTTTCGACAGCCTGACCGGACAATCATCGACCATCGGCTTTGAAGACGGGAGCATACCCATGAACCGTACCCTTATCGGCGCGGCGTTTGTCGTTGCCAGTTCGTTCGTCATCACCCCCACCGCCCATGCGCATGCCACCCTGGAGGTCCTGCAGGCGCCAGCCGGCACCTATTACAAGGCGGTGCTGCGCGTCCCCCATGGCTGCGAGGGTTCGCCGACCACCGCCGTCAAGATCCGCATCCCCGCGGGCGTGACCGCGGTCAAGCCCCAACCCAAGCCGGGTTGGGAACTGCACACCGTTATCGGGCAACTGGACGAACCCCACACCGACGGCCATGGCCAGCAGATCACCGAAGGGGTGACCGAGGTGCACTGGACCGGTGGCCGCTTGCTCGACGAGCATTACGACGAGTTCGCGATGCGGGTGCGCCTGCCGGATGCCCCTGGCGAGACGCTGTTCTTCCCCACCGTGCAGGAATGCGAGCAAGGCGTGCATCGCTGGATCGAGATTCCCGAAGCGGGCCGGACCGGAGACGATCACGACGAACCGGCGCCACGGCTAAGGCTGACACCGCGCAACTGACCAACGGATAGCTGGTCGGGCGTCGGCGCCCGACCCGGGTGGATGCCATGAATATCCGGCGATATCTGCTGCTGGCCGTGGCTTTGCTGGTCACGGCGCCATGCTCGCAGATCGCGCACGCGCATGCGGAGCTGCTGGACACCCGGCCCGGCGCCGACAGTGTCGTGACCACCGAGGTGTCCAGCATCGTGCTGCGGTTCAACGAACCGGTACAGCCGGTCATCGTGCGGGTGCTCGATGCGACCGGTGCCGAACCGGGCCAGGCCACGGTGCGGGCCATCGATCAGCGGATCGAGATCGACCTGCCGCAAGCTCTGGCTGCCGGCGGCTACCTGGTGAGCTGGCGGGTCGTCTCGGCCGATTCCCATCCGGTGGGCGGCTCCTACCGCTTCGCCGTCGGTGCCTGGCCGGAAGCCTGGCAAGGCACGGTACACCAGGACTCGGCGCGGCATGCCCCGGCGGCCTGGCAAACCGCCACCGTTCTTACCCGAGCGGTGTTTCTCCTGGCCCTGTTCGGCGCAGCGGGAGGTGTCTGGTTCCTGCTACTGTTCGGACACGCCGCGACCATGACCCTGCTGGCAAGGCGCAGCGCGGGGCTGGCCGGGCTGGCGATGATCGCAGCACTGCTGCTGATTCCCCTGCAAGGCGGGCGCATGCTGGCGCCGGGCAGCGAAGAACTGGCCGAGGTTGCGGTATGGATGG
>CAYMHN010000531.1:0-3017 GCA_964390235.1 uncultured Candidatus Competibacteraceae bacterium | reverse complement strand
TCCTTCATGCGGCCGTCGGCGCCGTACATCTTGCCCCCGGCACGGATCATCGCCGGCATCGCGGCATCGACGATCACGTCCCTCGGCGAGCGGACGTTGGTGATGCCCTTGGCCGAGTCGACCATGGCCAGCGCCGGGCGGTGCTCCTGGCAGGCGTGCAGGTCGCGGACGATCTCGTCGCGCAGCGATTCCGGCAGCGTTTCGAGCTTGTCGTACAGGTCGACCATGCCGTTGTTGACGTTGACGCCGAGTTCATCGAACAGCTTGCCGTGCTTCTCGAAGGCGTCCTTGTAATAGATCCTGACGCAATGGCCGAACACGATCGGGTGCGAGACTTTCATCATCGTCGCCTTCACGTGCAGCGAGAACAGAATGCCCGCGTCGCGGCAGTCGTCGAGCTGCTGTTCGTAGAACTCGCACAAGGCCTTCTTGCTCATGAACATCGAGTCGATGATCTCGCCGTCCTGCAGCGCGACCTTGGGCTTGAGCACGATGGCCTTGCCCGATCGGGTGACCAGCTCCATCTTGACCTCGCGGGCGCGATCCAGCGTCAGCGACTTCTCGCCGTGGTAGAAGTCACCGTGGTGCATGTGCGAGACGTGGGTCGGGGACCACTGCTTCCACTCACTCATGGAGTGCGGGTGCTTGCGGGCGTACTCCTTGACCGCCTTGGGCGCGCGGCGGTCCGAGTTGCCCTCGCGCAGCACCGGGTTGACCGCCGAGCCCAGACACTTGCCATAGCGGGCCTTGACCGACTCTTCCTCGTCGGTCTTCGGCTCTTCCGGATAGTCCGGGATCCGGTAGCCCTTGCCCTGCAACTCCTTGATGCAGGACTTGAGTTGTGCGACCGACGCGCTGATGTTGGGTAGCTTGACGATGTTGGTGTCGGGGTCCTGGGTCAGACGACCCAACTCGGCCAGCGTGTCCGGCACCTTCTGCTCGTCGCTCAGGTAGTCGGGGAACTCGGCGAGAATCCGTGCCGATACCGAGATGTCGGCCTTCTCGATTTCGATGCCAGCGGGCCTGGTGAAGGTACGGATGATGGGCAAGAACGCACACGTGGCCAATAGCGGCGCCTCGTCCGTTAGCGTATAAATGATCTTCAATTTCCCGATAGTCATTTTGTTGGCCCTCTTTGGAATTCCAATGTTGCGCCGCACCGATTGCACCTCCTTGGTCGCCATGTCCGAACTGCTTGCCGACAACGGAGGTACGCCACCCATAGCAAACGATAACGCAGCCGCATCGCAGAAACCAGACGCGGTTCAGAGCCCGTTGACCGCGCTGTTGCGGCGCGGTGCGCACCAGCGGCGAAAATAGCCTAGTAACCCAACAGAGACGGCAAAAGCTCCAGCGTGCTCAGTTCAGCATCGGCGGTCTGACCCAGCCGTTCCGGCTGCTGGGCGAAGCGGTTGATCCAGACGACCCGGAAACCGAAGCTCAGCGCCCCGGCCACGTCCCAGGCATTGCTGGACAGAAAGCAGACCCGCTCCGCGGCCACGCCCAGCGCATCGACGGCCAGCTGGTAGACTCGCGGGTCCGGCTTGTAGATGCCGACTTGCTCGATCGACAGTACCGCCTCCAATCGCTGGTCCAGGCCGGCATTACTCACCGCCGCCGCCAGCATGTCCGGAGACCCGTTGGACAATATGGCGCAGCGCAGCCCGGCCTGATTCAGGCGATCCAGCATCCCCGGTACCTCGGGATAGCAATCCAGCCGCAGATAAGCGTCCAGCAGGTCGTCGCGCAGGGCGGGATCGTTCACGCCATGGGTGGCCATGGCGTAGTCCAGGGCATCGCCGGTGATCTGGCGGAAATCGGCATGGCGCCGCATCAGGCTGCGCAGCCAGGTGTACTCCAGCTGTTTCCGCCGCCACAGCGCCGACAGGTCGTCCGCCGGCTCGCCCAAGCGGTCGCGATACCGGGCGACGGCGGAGTGGACATCGAACAAGGTGCCGTAGGCATCGAAGACACAGGCTTGGGTATGCTTCAGGGAAGTCGTCATCGCCTTGCCTCATTTTCGGACGACAGCGCCGGCTGGTCGCGAAGATGACGCCAGCTTACGTTATCCTTAAGCGGATTGAAAATCCACGGAGCATTCTTCCATGAACGAAACCCGACACTGCCGCTTGCTGATCCTGGGCTCGGGTCCGGCCGGCTACTCGGCGGCGGTTTACGCGGCCCGGGCCAACCTCCAGCCGGTGCTGATCACCGGATTGCAGCAAGGCGGCCAGCTGACCACCACCACCGATGTCGACAACTGGCCGGGCGACGCCGACGGGGTACAGGGGCCGGAGCTGATGGAGCGCATGCTGAAACACGCCCAACGCTTCGACACCGAGGTCATCTTCGACCACATCCACACCGTCGAACTCGGCCAGCGACCGTTCCGGCTCAAGGGCGACGCCGGCACCTACAGCTGCTATGCGCTGATCATCGCCACCGTCTCCAGCGCCCGCTATCTCGGCCTGGACTCGGAACAGGCTTTCATGGGCAAGGGCGTGTCGGCCTGCGCCACCTGCGATGGCTTCTTCTACCGCCAGCAGAAAGTGATGGTGGTCGGTGGCGGCAACACGGCTGTCGAGGAGGCGCTGTACCTGGCCAATATCGCTGCCGAAGTGACCCTGGTGCATCGGCGCCAGCAGTTCCGGGCCGAGAAGATCATGCTCGACAAGCTGATGCACAAAATCGAACACGGCAATATCCGGCTCAAGCTGGACTATGTGCTGGACGAGGTGCTGGGCGACGCCAGCGGCGTGACCGGTGCCCGCATCAAGCAGGTCCAGACCGGCGACACCGAGGATCTGGACCTGCAAGGGGTATTCATCGCCATCGGCCACACCCCCAATACCCAGCTGTTCGAGGGGCAACTGGCCATGCGGGACGGCTACATCACGGTGCGCAGCGGTCTGGACGGCAACGCCACCGCCACCAGCCTCCCCGGCGTGTTTGCCGCCGGCGACGTGATGGATCATGTCTACCGCCAGGCCGTCACCTCGGCCGGCTCCGGCTGCATG
>CAYMHN010000530.1:0-3017 GCA_964390235.1 uncultured Candidatus Competibacteraceae bacterium | reverse complement strand
ATGGTGATGTCGAACTGGTCGCTCTGGCTCTGGCCGGCGCCGGTGGCGACGGTGAGCAGATAATCTCCATCAAGCGGGAGGTCCGCGCCCAGGGTGCAGACGATTTCCTGCGGGAGCGAGAAATTGGCGACGCACCGATTACTGATGTCGCCCAACTCGCCGAGCATGACCCGCAACGGCCTGCCGAAATCGAATTTGCGGCCGGTGATGATGATGCTCTCGGTGGAGAAATCGACATAGACTTCGGTGATTTGCAGGCCGCCGCCGGGTTTCTGTCCGACGGGCGGCGCAGCCAGGGCCGACAGTCGAGGTACATCGAGTCATCGGACGCGAGTGATGCGGTTATCACCGTATCTACCCCGACGCTGTTGTCGGCATTCGGCTGTTGGTGAAAGTGACAACACATGGGAATGTTGTTAATGTATCCAACATGAAAGCCGTTGAGCTGATCCGCAGCCGTATCGCTTACTCGGCATCGGCGTTTGCCGAGTTGATGATCTGGCGGGTACCACGGCCCGTCGTCGGCTCGACCCATGGCTACAAGTATCGCCTGGCTTATGTCGTGAACCAGGTGTGCGTGCTGCGCTACGACAACGAAGCCGGCAAGGGTGATCACCGGCACATGGGTGCTGTGGAAAGCAGCTATGTGTTTACCACGCCGGAGCAGTTGATCGCCGATTTCCAGCAGGACATTGCGAGGTGGAACGATGAAAACCGTGATTCTTGACGTGCGATCTCCCGAGGAGACGATGGCGGATTTCGTGCGCGTGTGGAAAACGGGCACGCCGGAGGAATGCGCGCGCATCAGCTTCGCCACGCCCGAGTTGCTGTGGGAGGTGCTCACGGCCAAGCGCTGGGCCTTGCTCAAGGTGCTGTGCGGTGCCGGGCCGATATCCATCCGCGAGGCGGCGCGCCGGGCGGGACGGGATGTGAAGGCGGTGCATGGCGACGTGACCGCACTGCTCAAGGCGGGTGTGATCAACCGGGTGGAAGGCGGTATCGAGTTTCCCTACGAGGCGATCAAGGTCGAGTTTCTGTTGCAAGCGGCGTAGCGCAAGATGCGGTCTCGGATCAGACCGGCAGCTTGAAACCCGCCCGGGCAAAATGCTGGTCAAAGCTCGGCGCCTCGGTCAGGCCCATGTCACGCATCACCACGAAGAGTGGCTGCGGCCGGTACCGATCGACCAGGTGGATGCGGCGCTGCGCGCCTTATCCACCCTACCGGCCGAACGTCCCTTCATGCCTACAGCCGATCATGCTGGTCCGGGGCGACATCCGCCACCTCGGCCAGCGCGGCTGCGTATTTCTCCCGGCTGCCACGGCGTGCCCGCGCCTCCAGGTATTCCTCGGTGAGCAGCGCCGACATTTTCTCCGCCACCGCGGTGGCAACGAACTGGTTGATCGAGATCCCCTCCCGGCGTGCAAGCTCCTTCACCTGCCGGTGCAGCGACTCGGGAAGACGCAAGCTCAGTGTGCTCATGACAAAACTCCCATGTGCTTCAAGAAGGCAACCGGACCCACCGCTTCGATACCGAACCGCTCCACGCCAACGAAGTCCCGCTCATTGAAGGTGATGATGTAGTCGCACTGCGCCTTGACGGCCAGTTCCAGAACCATATCGTCTCTCGGATCGCCTAGCAACGGTCGCCACAGGAAGAAGATCGAATGCCGCTGCGCTACTGCACAGTGAAAGTCGAGAACCGCCTCCATCACACCCCGATCCACCCGCTCTTCGGCTACCTGGCGCAGCAGGGCATCTTCGTACTCGAGCACCAGCGGCACCGAAAGATGAATATCGAAGCGGCCGGTGCCGACCAGCTCCAGGAGCAGGAAGGAGGCGCCACGGCGGGAGCGCAGCCCGGCGACAAGGACATTGGTATCGAGGACGATTTGCAGTCGCACTGTGCTGGTACCATATGCGCTACCAATCATGGCGTCAAGACCGGACACCAACCCGCCCAGGGCGATCGCGCTATGCGGGCACGGGACCGGGATACCCCGGAGCGGTCTTGTAGATAGGGCGGTATCGAGCGCGGAGGGTGGATAAGCGCAGCGCATCCACCGCGGGCGGTATCGATCAGCCTGGTGGATGCGGCGCTACGCGCCTTATCCACCCTACCGGCCCACATCCCCGTCCATCGGTGCAGGAGCGCCGTCCCGGCGCGATTGCCCTGCCCGAACTCCGGAAAATTTACAGGAAGAAATTTTTGGTAGACTGGTCTAAATCTTCTACCAAGGTAGCCTCATGGGTATGAACATCAAGGATTACGAAGCGCACCAGTTGGCCCGCGAACTTGCCAGATTGACTGGCCGCAGCCTGACCGAGGCCGTCAAGGTTGCCGTGCGTCGGGAACTGGATCGGGTCAAGGCAGAGGGCCCCCCTCTACAAGCGCAACCACTGGCCGAGCGTCTGGATGAAATTGCGCTGCGCTGCGCGGCCCTGCCTGATCTGGATGCGAGGAGTGTCGAAGAGATCATCGGCTATGATGAGCACGGACTGCCCGGATGATGGTGATCGATACTTCGGCGATTGCCGCCATCCTGTTCGATGAGCCCGAACGCGCGAGCTTCAATCGCATGATCGAAGCCGCCGAGCGGCGCTTGATTTCTGCCCCGACCCTGTTGGAGAGCACGCTGGTTGTAGAATCGCGCAAGGGTGAGCGAGGCCGCGCGGAGTTGGAGCTATTCATCCACGAAGCGCGCCTGGAGGTGGTGGCGTTCGACCGCAACCAGGCCGATCTCGCCGCCAGGGCTTGGCGTACCTACGGCAAAGGCAGGCATCCCGCGGGACTCAATTATGGCGATTGTTTCGCCTATGCTTTGGCCAAAGCCAGCCGTGCACCGCTATTGTTCAAGGGGAGCGATTTCGCGCAAACGGATGTTGCGCCCTGTTGATCGCCGTGTGGCAGACCTTGCTCCTCGGAGCAGTAGGATGCCGGTGAGGAACGAACCGCATCATTCGCGACCGATGCGGTTCCTGCGTCACTGCATCCTACTACCCGGTGGGTTCATGGCAT
>CAYMHN010000529.1:0-3024 GCA_964390235.1 uncultured Candidatus Competibacteraceae bacterium | reverse complement strand
ACGGTACAAGGCGCCCATTCACCCGCGCCCTGGAAGAACTGGCAGGAGCGGCAGAACTGGTTGGCCCCCTGGGCGCCGGCCCGCTTGGGAAAGCGGGCGGTGTCGACCTGTCCGGCATCATGCCGATAGCCCAGCTCGCGGGCCAGCGGGTCGTTCTCGTCCAGCCGGGTTTGCGCCCGGCCGGGGGAGCCGACCAGCAATAGCGCGGCTCCGCCCAACAACAGGCGACGGCGTGATGGATTGCGCATACGTCTCACCTCGCATAACGGTCATGGGTAAACACCAGATCGCCTCCCGGAGCGACCGTGTGGCAGACGATGCAGTCCCGGTTGAGCCGGCCGGCCAAGAGCTGCCCACCCTCTGCCACGGCCAGCTCGCCCGATGGTTGATAACGGACCCAGAACCAGTCGTTATTAGCTGGATCGTAGCCGGGTCGCCGGTACATGACCGTTACCGCTTGCAGATAGCGGGCTGGATCCCGAGCCACCTGATCGATGCTGATTTCGGTCCCAGCGTAATTGCGTTTGACCAACACCGGACCGGTTTGATCCTCGACCGTCAACCGCGCGTCCAGCCACTCCAGCACCACGCCATGCGGCGACTGGCCCAGATAGGGCTTGCTGCGGATCGCCTCCGGTCCGGCCAGCCGGGCCGCCGTCAGCGACTGCCAGAGATTGGCCGCGAAACCGGCATCATCGGTGGATGGCGTCTGGCCGGACGGCGCCGCGCAGCCAGCTGACAGCAGCATCACGGCCAGCAGACCAAGCCACGGACGGAAACAGGAAACCATGGAATTCATCGCGGCGAAAGCACTCCAAGCGGGGGTGACAATGTTATTCTGATGAAATGACATCGCAAATGCCAAAGGCTCCGAACTCCGAGAGGATTGCACCATGACCGACGCGCTCGACCTCGCCCGCCAGCGCATACTCAGCCCGGCCGGACTCGACGAGCGCGATCTGGAGCGGGCGCTGGCCAGCCTGCTGACCCATCGCATCGATGGGGGTGATCTCTACTTCCAGCTCACTCGCCATGAATCCTGGACCCTGGAGGACGGCAGCGTCAAGCATGCCGCCCATGGCATCAGCCAGGGGGTCGGGGTGCGCGCCCTGAGCGGCGATCAGACCGGATTCGCCCATACCAGCGAGCTGAATCTCCCGGCCCTGCTGGATGCGACCCACACCGCCAGGACCATCGCCCTGGGCGGCAATAACGGCCGAGCCCCGGGCTGGTACCAACCTGATGCCCGCAGCCTGTACCGACCGCTGGACCCCGTGGACAGTCTGGACGCCGAGGCCAAGATCAGGCTATTGGAACAGCTCGATGCCGAAGCCCGGCGCAGCGACCCGCGGGTCAGGGAAGTGGTCGTCAGTCTGAACGGCGTCCAGGACACGGTGTTGATCGCCGCCGCCGACGGCACCCTGGCCGGCGACGTGCGTCCGCTGGTGCGACTCAATGTCAGCGTGATCGCCGAGCAACACGGCCGCCGCGAACAGGGCACCAGCGGTGGCGGCGCGCGGGCCGGTTACGATTTCTTCGATACCGAAACCGCGTTGGGCTATGTCCGCGAGGCGGTGCGCCAGGCCACGCTCAAGCTGGAATCGGTCGATGCCCCGGCCGGCACCATGACCGTGGTGCTGGGTCCCGGCTGGCCCGGCGTGCTGCTGCACGAGGCCATCGGTCATGGCCTGGAGGGCGATTTCAACCGCAAGGGCACCTCGGCCTTCGCCGGCCGGATCGGCGAGCGGGTCGCCTCGGACCTGTGCACGGTGGTCGATGACGGTACCCTGGAAGGCCGGCGCGGCTCGCTCACCATCGACGACGAGGGCACGCCCACCCAATGCACGGTGCTGATCGAGAACGGCATTCTGAAAGGCTATATGCAGGATCGCATGAACGCCCGACTGATGAACACCGCACCGACCGGCAATGGCCGTCGCCAGTCCTATGCCCACCTGCCGCTGCCGCGGATGACCAATACCTATATGCTGAACGGCCCGCATGACCCCGAGGAAATCATCCGCTCGGTGGATCAGGGGCTGTACGCGGTCAACTTCGGCGGTGGCCAGGTGGACATCACCAACGGCAAGTTCGTGTTTGCCGCCAGCGAAGCCTATCTGATCGAGAACGGCCGGGTCACCGCCCCGGTCAAGGGCGCCACCCTGATCGGCAACGGCCCCGATGTACTGACCCGGGTCAGCATGGTCGGCAACGACCTGCAACTCGACAGCGGCATCGGCACCTGCGGCAAGGCCGGCCAGAGCGTGCCGGTCGGCGTCGGCCAGCCTACCCTGCGGGTGGACGGCCTGACCGTGGGCGGGACGCGGACCTGAATAACACGGCAGGAGCATTGTTATGAGCCAACTCCCTCAATCCGAACTGCTTGACCCCGATACCGAAGGAGGCTGGAGGCTGGCAGGCACCCGGGTATCCCTGGACAGCGTGGTTCAGGCATTTCGCACTGGTGCCACGCCCGAGGAAATTTGTCAGGATTTTCCTTCTCTGACACTGGCCCGGGTCTACGCAGCCATCGCCTATTATCTGGAACACCGGGATCAGATCGACGCCTATTTGCGGGATCAGCAACAGGCAGCAGCACAGCTGCACCAAACCCTGAATGCACGCCATGAAGCTTTTCTGACAGAACTGCGCCAGCGGCTGGCCAATCGCCAGCAATCGCTCTCGTCTGCATGAATCCGGTCCGCTACCTGTTCGACGAGGATTTCAACGACCGTATCGTTCGCGGATTGCGGCGCAACTTTCCCGAACTGGATGCCTTAACCGTGGTCGAAGTCGGCCTTTCAGGCGTCACGGATGCCGAGGTGTTGACCTGGGCGGCCAACCATCAGCGAGTACTGGTTTCACACGACCACCGAACCATGCGGGCGTGGGCCGAACAGCGGTTGCACGCCGGACATTCGATGGCGGGTCTGATTCTGCTACGACAGGATTATCCGATCGGTCCAGCGATCGAGGAACTCGGTCTGATTGCCGAAGTCTCGATTGCCGAAGAATGGCAAGGTA
>CAYMHN010000528.1:0-3031 GCA_964390235.1 uncultured Candidatus Competibacteraceae bacterium | reverse complement strand
CGTCGCCGAGTCGGTCCCGCTGCGTGGTGGCGATGGCGATCTCGGTGAGCAGCGCCAGCGCCAAGATCTGGTAGCTGCGCTCCATGGGACCGGCCGCCAAGTCGCGCAATGTCTCGGCCGCAGCGCGCGCTTTCGTCCAGTCTCGCCGCGCCAGCCGGTATTCGCCCAGGGTCAGTTGCAGCGGCAACCTGAGCACCCAGTCGATGGCATGCGGTGCTTTGTCAAGCTGCGCTTCGATCTCGTCCAGGCAGGCCCCGGCCCGATCCGCTCGTTGTTGGCCCAGCCAGGTGCGAGCCAGCAGAATCAGGCCCAGGAAGTACTCGCTGCCCGGTGAGGGGGAAGTTCGCGCTTGAGCAAGCACGGGTTCGCACAGCGCTTGCGCCCCCGCGTGGTCGAATACATGAGTCAGCAGCCAGGCCTGCTGGAGACGGAAATGCGTAACCCAGGGCCAGTTGCCGTTCCGCGTCGCCAGGCTCAGGGCATCGTCCATGACCGCCGCCATCCGCCCCCACTGGCCATCGTAAAACAAGCTCCAGGCCCGGAAGAACTGACAGCTCAGATACTGATGGCCATCGCCGATTCGCTTGGCTAGCTGCAGACCCGCCTCCGCCGCGCGGCAGGCGTCCCGATACTGCGAGCGCAGGCCGAGGAAGTAGGCGTAAAAGGCCAGATGCCGGCCCTCCAGGGCCGGGTCGCCGGCCTCGCGGGCTGCTTGCACGGCGGCCAGATAGTCCGCCGCATGTTCCGGCCGATAGCCCCGGATGAGGCACTGCCAGTGCGCGTGCAGGCCGCGGGCATGCGCCTTGAGCAACGGATCGGCCTGCTCCGGGAGACGGGCGAGGGCTTGTTCCGCCGTGTCCAGGCAGCGCTCCCGGTCGACCCAGAACAATGCGCTACCCAGTCCCAGCAGGGCTCGGGTTTCCTCGACCGCGTCGCCGCGCCGGCGCGTCAGCTCCGCCAGTTCCCGGTAACCCGCGATCACCTGACCGAGCTGCCCGGCGGCCATCAGCGCGGTACAGTGCTGCTTCAGCAGGGCACCGTGCAGCGGCATGGCTGTGGCGGCAGGCAGCCGCTCCAGCAAGGCCATGGCCCGCTCCAGATGGTGCGCCGCCTCCCGATGGGCGAAGCGGGCGTTATCCACGGCGGAAGCCTGTTGCAGATAGTGCACTGCACGGTCAACATCTCCACCCTGTTCGCAGTGGCGGGCCAAATCGGCGACAATCCCGGCGGCCTGGTCGCCGTATGCAGTCTCCAGGCGCCGGGCGAGGCACCGGTGGAAATGGCGGCGCCGCCCGACCGGCAACGATTCGTACACGAAGTCGCGGTGCAGGGCGTGCCTGAACCGATACCACTCGGCTACCGTACCGTCCGGCCATTCCCGGGCCTCGGCTTTCTGCAGCCATGGACCATATCGGGCCAAGGTCTCGCAGGTTTCCTCGATCTCCAGTACATCGGTCTCCAATATCGCCGCCACAGCGGCCGCCGAGAAATCGCCAGCAACCGTACAGGCTGCTTCCAGCACCCGGCGTTCAGGAATACCCAATCCGGCCAGCTGGCGGGCGAACACCTGCTGAAGATTGACGGGTATCCGAATCTCGACTTCTTCCGGAGGGACGCGCAGGCACCAGCCGGTGGCGCCGGATTCGAGTACACCGGCCGTGATCAGATGATCCACGGCATCGACCAGAAACAGAGGATGGCCACCGGTACGTCGATACAGGGCAGCGGTCAAACCCTGCGGAATCGCCTTTCCCGGCAAGCGTTGCTGCAGATACAGCGTCAGCTCGGAGGCAGTGAATCCGTTCAGGATCAGCTCCCGGCACTGGCGGTGCAGGTGTAGTTCCTGACGCAGGCGGCTCAACGGATGTTCGGGCAGGCCGGCATCGCCCGGACGCAGGGTACCGATCACGCACAGGCGGTTCAGCCCCTCTCGACGCGCCAGATAGGCGAGCAATTCCAGCGTGGCAGGGTCGCTCCAGTGCAGATCTTCCAGAACCAGCAGCAGCGGGATTTCCAGGGTCAAGGTCTCGATCAGCTCCGCGAACTCCCGCAGCATGCGGTTCCGAGTGGAGCCGAACAAAGCGTGGCGCAGGGTTTCGCGCTCCGCCGCAGCGACCAGCCAGGGCAGCTGCATCAGCCAGTTGGGTGCATGCTGGTGCAGTAGCTGCTGCAAGCGTCCGCTGAAAGTGCCCCGGCACAGGCCAGCCAGCGCATCCAGGATCGGCAGATAGGCCTCGCCGCCGCTTTGTTGCTCCAGACACCGCCCCTTGGTGCACAGCAGATGCTCCCCGCCTGTGGCCAGTAAGTCCAACCAGCCCTCCACCAGGGTCGACTTGCCGATGCCGGGCTCGCCGCTGACGAATACGATCCGGCACCGGCCTTGCAAGGCCTGCCGCCACTCCTCGTCGAGTCGGGCCAGCTCCTCACTGCGGCCGATGAGGTTGGCGGGAGGCTGCCAGGATACCGCGACGGATGCGGAGCCGGCAGCGAACCGCTCGAACTCGGGCAGTTCGCCGATAAACCGGTAGCCGCGCCGATGCACCGTTTCGATGAATTGCGGTGTTCGGGGATCGTCTTGCAACACCTTGCGGATTTCCTTTACCGCAACCTTCAGCACCCCCTCGCCCACGCATACCCTTGGCCAGACAGCGTCCAGCAGTTCGTCCTTGGTCACCAACTGCTCCGGCCGCTGGCGCAAATAATCCAGTACGGCAAAGGCTTTGGGGGTCAGCTGAATGCGCTGGTCGCCGAACTGAACGGCCTGGTTGACGGAATCGAGCCGTGGTTTCGTGAGTGCGACCCTCCGCGTGTCAATGGTTATAGCCCGAAGGCCGGGGTGACCGGCAGCCACCGCAAGACGCCTTACCTACAGCGGCCGTCTCAGCAGCCGTCCCAGCTCGCCGATGATGCCGCGCCGGAACAGCAGCACGCAGACGACGAAGATCGCGCCCATGATGACCATCACCCAGGAGCCTACCTTGTCCGCGAGCAGGTTTTCCACCGCGGGCAGCGTCGCGACGGGTGTGCCTTC
>CAYMHN010000527.1:1584-3034 GCA_964390235.1 uncultured Candidatus Competibacteraceae bacterium | reverse complement strand
CGCTCGAAACCACGACGATCGCATGACCACCGGTCTCGAGCGCGGTGGCAGAACACAGGCAGCCGAGATCGTGAAACGTGTCCTCAGCCATGCCTGAACTCATGCGACAGCGTCATGCGCTGGTGTGGCTGGCGGCCGGTGGCCCGTCCGCGGCACGGCCGAAGACTGGCTGCAGCCCAGCCAACCCGCGAGCAACCGCATGGTTGACCGAATGGGTGTCGGCAAAGCGTCCGCTGGTCGTCGCCCGCCAGGAAGGCGTGTCCCCCGGAATGATACGGCTGGGTCTACCACTACCGCCGGCACAGGGCAAGCTACGCCTCCGTTTCGATCTGCCCACTGCCCATGTGATCCGATCCGCACCGCCACCTCGCTTGGCGATGGTCGGTAATGCTTTGCCCGATATCTGGCACCGTAAGCTGGGCGCGTTGCTCGCCAGCCCCGAGATTATCGCCTGCGCGCCGCGCGTGTTCGGTTCAGTGGCGATGCAGGCCCTGACAGGTCTGGTCTATGTCACCGAAAGTTCGGACCTGGATATCGCCTTGACGCCATCCGACTGGGCGAGCGCCCGTGCGACGATCGAAGTGCTGTCATGCATCGACGCCGGTGAGGGGCTGCCGCGCATCGATGGCGAGATAATCGACCCGCTGGGCCACGCAGTGTGCTGGCGCGAAGTGGCAGGCGACACCGACAAGTTGCTGAGCAAGCACCTGGATGGTGCGAAGCTGCTCGACCGATCCGCTTTCATCGACGCATTCAGCCACGCGAACAACCGTCGTAGGGTCGCATGAGAACCTTTGACCTGCTCGCCGCCGCGTGGACGCTGCAGCAGTTTGAGGCGATTTCCCCGGGATGTCACAACGACTGCGATCGCACGAACGTCAGTGACTCTCCGATCGATCAAATGGCGCTGGAGGTCGTCGCGGCATGAGTCTGTGCCTGCTTTATCCCGGCCAGGGCAGCCAGTCGCCCGACATGCTGCGAAGCCTGGCGAGCGATCCGCTCACCAGCGACTTCCTCGCGACGCTCTTGACACAGGTCGATGCCGAAACGATGGCGGTTGCCACCAATCCGCTGCACTGCTTTGTCAATCGCCACGCCCAGGTGCTGATCGCATTGTATGGACTGACGGTCGCGCAGGCGCTGTTGCAGGCTGGCATCGATGCCGAACTCGTCACCGGCTACAGCGTGGGTGAACTCACCGCTTATGGGGTGACCGGTGCGCTATCGTCACCAGCGGTGCTGTCGCTTGCACGAAAGCGCGCGCTGGCGATGGATGGGGTCTCACCGCCCGGGTACGGCATGCTGGCGGTACGCGGCATGTCGCTTGCACAGATTCGGCATCAGGCGCAGTCGTTTGGCGCCGTGGTGGCGATCATAAACGGTCCTAACCACGGAGTCGTCGCGGGCCCCTGCGCGACGTTGCAACAACTCGCCGAAGCATTGACGAGCG
>CAYMHN010000527.1:0-1574 GCA_964390235.1 uncultured Candidatus Competibacteraceae bacterium | reverse complement strand
GCATGTCGTGCCGCTGCCGATCACGGTTCCAGCGCACACCGAATGGCTCCGGGAGGGTGTGGTGCGTTTTGCCGGCGAACTCGCTAGGGTGGCATGGCAATCGCCCCGCATGCCGGTACTCAGCGGCATCGACGGACGACCGATCTACACCGCAGCGAATGCGATCGACCGGCTCAGCCGCCAGATCGCCGAACCGCTGGACTGGGCCCGAACGATGGACGTCGCATCCGAGATGGGTGCAACGGTTTATTTTGAGCTGGGCCCCGGGTGCGGGTTAACGCGCATGGTTCGGGAGCGCTTTCCCGACCTGCCCGCCCGCTCTGTTGCGGAGTTCGACACAATGCGCGGCGCAATCGCCTGGTTGCGCCGACATCTTGACTGATCCGAATTTTGCACCGACACGACCAACGATGAGGAGAACACACATGCAAGCAGCCGATGTCATGACCAAGGACGTCATCACCGTTTCACCTGAAACCGAAATCCGCGAGATCGTCGAACTGTTGATCCAGCATCGCATCAGCGCGCTTCCGGTGGTCACCGCGGATCAGCGCGTAGTCGGTATTGTGAGCGAGGGAGACTTGATGCGGCGGATCGAGAACAAGACCGACAAGCGCGACTCGTGGTGGTTGAGCGTGCTGTTTTCAGGATCCAACGACGTTGAGAAGTATATCAAGTCGCACGGACGCAAGGCCGCGGATATCATGACCCCCAATCCGGTCAGCATCTCCGACGACACTCCCCTGTACAAGATCGCCCAGACGCTGGAGAAGCACCATATCAAACGGGTCCCGGTGGTCAAGGATGGCAAGCTCGTCGGCATCGTCAGCCGCGCCAACCTTCTGCAAGGCTTCGCGGTCGCCTACAGCGACAGCACTGCCGCCGGTTCCGACGACGATCAGACCCTGCGCAATAAGGTCCAGCATGAACTGACCGCGGAGGTTGGTCTTGCAGCTGGCAAGATCAACGTAGTGGTCTCCGAGGGCGAGGTTCAGTTGTGGGGGCTGGTCGAGAGCGCGGCCGAGAAGAAAGCCGCCGAACTCGCTGCAGAAAGTGTCAAGGGGGTCAAGCGTGTGACCAACAACCTCGGCGTCGCGTCGCCAGCGACGTGGGCGGACTGATTGACAGCATCGGCCACAGATACCGGCCGACCACCCTGGCGTACACTGACATCCTGATCTTGTCTGATCTGGTCAGGAGTCAGTGACAGAGGAGAGGATGGGCGATTTCCGGAAGAAACAATCTCCTCCCCTTTACCAAGATACTGCTGGCGAATTCGAGGATGCCGGGGACCCCCCTTTTAACAAGGGGTTCAAAGTGATGTGTTAGCCAAGCGTCGGGATATTCATTTTGCCGGTTCGCAGGTTCCTGGATAGTGCGCATATTGATATAATCGTGCCCGAATCATGCACTTTCGATGACAAGCACATGCTCGGAGTTCTGCTCGACGACCTGCTGGATCACAACGCGGGTACGATTTCCCCTCCGCTGCTCTGCCAGCGGATGCGGATTTCTCTGAGCGAACTGGCGCGCTTGACTCGCTTGCACCGCAACACGCTCAGCCGGGCGCCGGA
>CAYMHN010000526.1:922-3051 GCA_964390235.1 uncultured Candidatus Competibacteraceae bacterium | reverse complement strand
GGCCGGCAAGACTTTTCAGCAACTCTGGGCCGAACACCGCCGGGAGCAGGCATCATGAGCGAGTCGCGCGAGGCCATCCTGAGCACTCTGCGCCGCCAGCTCAAGCGGGGTCCGCTGACCGGCGAACCGCGGGCGGCGCTGGAACGACGGCTGGCCGAGCACCCACCCAATCTGATCCCGGCCCGGGCCCGGCTGCCGCATGCCGAACAGGTGGCGCTGTTCATCAGCATGGCGGAACAGGCGGCCGCCACCGTGCAGCGCGTGGCCGGAATGGTAGAGGTACCGGCCGCGGTGGCCGACTACGTGCTGCGCCAGAACCTTCCCGGGGAGCTGGTGGTCGCGCCAGCGGACGAATTCGATGCCCTGCCCTGGGGCGAACAGGTCCGGCTGCGCATCGAGCGCCGCCATGCCTGCAATGGCGACCGGGTGACGGTCAGTCCGGCCTTCGCCGGCATCGCCGAAACCGGCACGCTACTGCTGCTGTCCGGTCCGGACAGCCCGACCACGCTGAACTTCCTGCCCGACGCGCATATCGTGGTGCTGCCCACCGAGCGCATCGTCGGTCCCTACGAGGAGGCCTGGCAGCGTCTGCGCGAGCGTAATACCGACCTCCCGCGCACCCTGAACCTGGTCACCGGCCCCTCGCGCTCCGCCGATATCGAGCAGACCCTGCAACTGGGCGCCCATGGTCCCATCCAGCTACACATCCTCCTGGTCGAATCATGAGTGCAGCCCAGCGCACGGCCTTCTTCGTCTCCGACAGCACCTGCATCACGGCCCAGAATCTGGGCCGTACCCTGCTCACCCAGTTCGAGTTCCTGGAGTTTCACCAGTATTCGCTGCGCTTCATCGACAGTCGCGAACGGGCCGAGAAAGCCCGCCATGTGATCGAGCACGCCGCCAACCATGATGGCCACAAACCGCTGGTGTTCAGCACCCTGCTCGATCCCGAGATCCGGGCCATCGTGCAGACCCCCGTCTGCGTCTACTTCGATCTGTTCGAGGCCTTCATCGGACGACTGGAGCGGGAACTCGATGCCAAGTCGGTGCCTGCGGTCGGGCATTCCCATGGCATGACCGACCGCGAGCATTATTTCTCGCGCATGGAGGCGATCAATTTCACGCTCAATCATGACGACGGCAGCACGATTGCCCATCTGGACAAGGCCGACATCATCCTGATCGGCATCTCCCGCACCGGCAAGACCCCGACCTGTCTGTACCTGAGCCTCAATTACGGCATCCGGGCCGCCAATTTTCCATTGACCGAGGACGACCTGGACGAGATGCGGCTGCCCCGGGTACTGGTCCCGCGCCGGGACAAGCTGTTCGGCCTCACCACCGATCCGGTCCGCTTGCAGCAGATCCGCAACGAGCGCTTGCCGAACAGCCGCTATGCCTCGATGAAACAGTGCGAATACGAGACCCGGCAGGCGGAGGCACTGTACCGCAAGCTGGGCATTGCCTATCTATCGACAACCATGATGTCGATCGAGGAGATATCGGCCACCATCGTCGACATGGCCGGTCTGGAGCGCAATCGCTCCCCGGCGCCCATTCACGCCTGACCGCTAGGAGTCCGCTCATGAAACAAGCCGTTCGCGTCACCATTACCGGAGCCGCCGGTAACATCGGGTATGCCATGGCGTTTCGCATCGCCGCCGGCGATATGCTGGGCCCGGATCAGCCGGTGATCCTGCAACTGCTGGAGATCACCCCGGCGCTGAAAGCCCTGGAGGGCGTGGTCATGGAACTCAATGACTGCGCCTTCCCCTTGCTGGCCGGGGTCGTGACCAGCGACGACGCCAAGGTGGCCTTCCGCGACATCGACTACGCCCTGCTAGTCGGCGCCCGGCCACGCGGCCCGGGCATGGAGCGCAAGGATCTGCTGGCCGCCAACGGGGCCATCTTCGCGCCCCAGGGCCAGGCCTTGAACGAGGTCGCCGCCCGCGGGGTCAAGGTGCTGGTGGTGGGCAATCCGGCCAACACCAACGCGCTGATCGCGATGAGTCACGCGCCCGATCTCCAGCCGCGGCAATTCACCGCCATGACCCGGCTGGATCACAACCGCGCCATCAGCCTGCTGGCGGAACAGACCGGTGCGCATACCACCGAGGTCCGCAGGATGA
>CAYMHN010000526.1:0-912 GCA_964390235.1 uncultured Candidatus Competibacteraceae bacterium | reverse complement strand
CTGGGGCAACCATTCCGCCACCCAGTACCCGGACATCAGCCAGTGCACCGTCAAGGGACAGGCCGCCAGCGGGCTGGTCGATACCGGCTGGTACCGCGAGCAGTTCATTCCTCGCGTCCAGCAGCGCGGCGCCGAAATCATCAAGGCGCGCGGCGCCTCCAGCGCCGCTTCGGCGGCCTCGGCGGCCATCGATCACATGCGCAGCTGGGCCCTGGGCACGGCGGACGGTGACTGGGCCAGCATGGCGATACCGTCCGACGGCAGCTACGGTATCGGAGAGGGCATCATCTATTCCTACCCCTGCGTGTGCCGCAACGGCGGCTACGAGATCGTCCAGGGCCTGGACATCGACGAGTTCTCGCGCGAGAAGATGCAGCTCACCGAGCAGGAACTGCGCGAGGAACGCGCCGGCGTAGAGGATCTGCTGGGCTGAAAGCCGGTCATGGCCGACCTTGCCGCCGCCATCGCCGCCGGCATGGCCGAGCTGGGACTGCCCGACGCGATGGCGGCCGAACGCTTGGCCCGGTTCCTCGACCATCTGGCCCGCTGGAACCGGGTCTACAATCTGACCGCCGTGCGCGACCCACGGGCCATGGTCAGCCGCCATATCCTGGACAGCCTGGCGATCGCGCCCTGGCTACGGGGTCCGCAGGTGCTGGACGTCGGCAGCGGTGCCGGTTTGCCCGGTATCCCTTTGGCAATCACGCATCCAGCGCTACACTTTCACCTGCTGGACAGCAACGGCAAACGAACCCGGTTCATGACGCAGATGCAGGCCGAACTGGCACTGGACAATATCACTATACAGCGGTCTCGGATCGAGGATTACCGGCCGGATCAGCGCTTCGATTGCATACTGGCTCGGGCTTTCGCCCCCCCCGAACGCCTGCTGGCGCTGAAGATCGGGTTCGT
>CAYMHN010000525.1:0-3058 GCA_964390235.1 uncultured Candidatus Competibacteraceae bacterium | reverse complement strand
CGCCGGGGCGCGCAAGGTGTATTTCGCCTCGGCCACGCCGCCGGTGCGCTATCCGAATGTCTACGGCATCGACATGCCGGCGGTCGAAGAACTGGTGGCCCACGGCCGCAGCGTCGCGCAGATCACCGCGGCCATCGGCGCCGACCGGCTGATCTTCCAGGATCTGGCCGATCTGGAACAGGCGGTGCGGGCTGGCAACCCCGAACTGACCCGTTTCGACAGCTCCTGCTTCAGCGGCGAGTACCTCACGGGAGACATCGACTCCGAGTACCTGAGCGCGTTGCGCCGCCAGCGCGCCGATGGTGTCAAGTCACGCCGCCGTGTCGCCGACGACGAAGAGGGTAATATGCTGGATCTGCACAATGCCTCGTAAGCGGCACCCGGTTTAGCGGCCGGACGACTGCCACATCACATGGCACTCCTCGCGTGCCGCGGCCGTGAGCAGTTCGATCAAGGGGAAAGCCCGCAGCGCGATATCCACGGTTGGCGTGTCCGAGTCATCGTCCGGTTCGCTATCGGATCGATCCCGGGTCCGTGCCTCCTTGCTGGCCGCCGCGGCCGCCTTTTCCGCCGCGACGGCTTGCTTGAGACGCTCCAGGGCCGCGGGGATGTCCTCGGGCATCAGGGCACCGGGCACCGTGCCGCTGTGACCCATCATTTTCAGCAGTCGTAGGGCGACATCACCGAACAGGGTGGTGTCGGGATAGGCATCGCAGGTAAAAGTTACCAACATGGTCGGATCTCGCTATCGATCATGAGAAGCCCGGGTTCAACCCAGTTGCCAACCATGATACCGCTCCAGCCAGCGCAGCACACCCTCGGGCGCATGCGCTTTCTTCCACTCCCCGGCGGCATACTTGTTGGCCTCGGACAGGGTGGGGTAGATGTGGATGGTGGCCAGCAGCTTGTTCAGCCCCAGTCCGTGGCGCATGGCCAGAATATATTCGGCGATCAGGTCACCGGCATGTTCGCCGACGATGGTCGCGCCCAGTATCTTGTCCTTGCCCGGCACGGTCAGCACCTTGACCACCCCGTAATCGTTGCTGTCGGCGATGGCCCGGTCCAGATCGTCGATGCCATAGGTCGTCACCTCGTAGGGGATGCCCCGCTCCTTGGCCTCCAGTTCATTGAGACCGACCCGGGCGACTTCCGGCTCGGTGAACGTGGCCCAGGGAATCACCGAATAATCGACCCGGAACCGCCGGAACCGGCCGAACAGGGCGTTGACTGTTGCGAACCAGGCCTGATGGGCCGACACATGGGTGAACTGATAGGGTCCGACTACATCGCCAGCGGCGAAGATATTGGGATACAGGGTTTGCAGGAATTCGTTGGTCTGCACCGTGCGTTCGGCCGGGATGCCCAGTTCCTCCAGGCCGAAACCCCGGGTGTTGGCGATCCGGCCCAAGGCCACCAGCACCCGGTCGAAGGGGATTTTGACCGCCTCTCCCCGGTGCTCGGCGATCATGATGGGTTCGCCGTCCTCGATGCGGAAGGCCTTGGCCTTGTGGCCGGTGAGCACGGTCACGCCCTCGGTCCGGAACCGGTCCAGGACCAGTTGCGAGATCTCCGGGTCCTCGCGCGGCAGGATGCGCTCCAGCATCTCGACCTGGGTGACCCGGCTGCCGAGCCGGGCGAAAGCCTGGGTCAGTTCGCTGCCGATCGGTCCACCACCCAGCACCAGCAGCCGTGGCGGCAGCTCGCGCAGTTCCCAGAGATTGTCCGAGGTCAGATAGCCGACCTCGTCCAGGCCCGGGATCGGCGGCACTAGCGGCCGAGCCCCGGTGGCGATGATGATGTTGCGGGTGGTCAGCGTCCGGCCATCGACCTCGACCGTGTAGGGCGAGGTGATCCTGGCCTCGCCCTGGATGCAATCGACCCCGAGTTTGCTATAACGCTCTACCGAATCATGCGGTTCGATTTTCTTGATGACCTGCTGGACCCGCTCCATGAGGTCGGCGAAATCGAACTCGGCCCGGACCGACTTGAAGCCGAGTTTCTTGGCCTCGCGGGTCTGCTGCAGGAACTTGGCCGAGCGCAGCAGCGCCTTGGACGGCACGCAGCCGGTGTTCAGGCAGTCGCCGCCCATCTTGTGCTTCTCGATCAACGATACCCTGGCCCGTACCGTGGCGGCGATATAGGCGCTGACCAGACCGGCCGAACCGGCCCCGATCACCACCACATTGCGATCGAAACGCGCCGGCTTGGGCCAGCCTTTGAGGGCGCGGCGCGACTTGACGACATCGACGATCTTCTTGGCGATCAGGGGAAACAGCCCCAGCAGGGCAAAGGACAGCAGCAGGGTGGGCGAGAGGATGCCGCTCAGCGAGTCGATCCGGGCCAGCTGGGTGCCGGCATTCACGTAGACCAGGGTGCCTGGCAGCATGCCGAGCTGACTGATCCAGTAGAAGGTCAGGGTCTTGAGCGGGGTCAGCGCCATCGCCAGATTGATCATGAAGAACGGAAACACCGGTACCAGACGCAGGGTGAACAGATAGAATCCGCCTTCGCGTTCGACGCCACGGTTGAGGGTCGCCAGATTGCGCCCGAAGCGTTGCTGTACCGTGTCGCGCAGCAGGAAGCGGGCGACCAGAAAAGCCAGGGTGGCGCCTATGCTGGAGGCGAAGGACACGATGACCGTACCCCAGAGCAGGCCGAAGATGGCCCCGCCGACCAGGGTCATGATGGCCGCACCGGGCAGCGACAGCGCCGTCACCACGATATAGATCGTGAAGTAGATCAACATCGTGGTACCGGGGTTGGCGCGGTAATAGGCGTCGATCGCGGCCTGTTGCGACTTGAAGAACTCCAGGCTGAGGTAGCGGCCGAGATCGAAGGCGAAGAACAGCACCACCAGGGTGACGACGATCGCGACCAGGATCAGCTTGTGTCGGTTCATCCAGCGGACTCCATCGATGACATGAGGCTCTACAATACGCCATTGTCCCGCTGATGGATGCCTGCCGGGAATCGGTGCGCGCGCAGCTGCGTGTGGCCGCCCAGCATTACGAACGGCATTTCGGGAGGAAAGCCCGGGGTATCTGGCTGCCGGAATGCG
>CAYMHN010000524.1:0-3063 GCA_964390235.1 uncultured Candidatus Competibacteraceae bacterium | reverse complement strand
TCCACCCCGTCCATGACCCTGCAGCGGCAATTCGAACTGGTGCGCTACAAGGTGGCCGCCGATCTGCGCGCCGAGGCGGCCCGCACCTACATGGGCTTTCTCTGGTGGGTGCTGGACCCGATCATCTTCATGCTGATCTTCTATGTGTTGTTCGGATTGCTGTTGCAGCGCGGCGGCGAGCACTTCGTACAGTTCCTGCTGGTCGGGCTGGTGAGCTGGCGCTGGTTCCATACCACGGTGTTCAGCGGAGCCAACGCGTTGCCGGCCGGGCATGGCCTGATCCGTCAGACCTATCTGCCCAAGCTGCTGCTGCCGCTGGTGACCATCTGCACCGAACTGCTCAAGTTCGCCGTGGTGCTGGCGCTGCTGCTGGCGTTTCTGTGGTTCAGCGGCTTCGGCCCCGGCCTGGCCTGGCTGGTGCTGCCGGTGCTGCTGCTGGTGCTGCTGGCGCTGATCGCCGGCACGACCCTGCTGGTGGCGGCCCTGGTACCGTTCGTGCCCGACCTGAAGCCGCTGATCGCGCATGTGCTGCAAATGCTGTTCTTTCTGTCGGGCATCTTCTACAACCCCGCTGATATTCCCGAGGCCTACCGCGGCTATTTCTTCCTCAACCCCATGGCGGCGCTGATCGATGCTTACCGGGGCGTGCTGCTGGGCGGTCAGTGGCCGGACGGCCGCGCGCTGCTGCTGATCGCCGGCCTGGCGGTGGTGCTGATCGGGCTGGCTTGCGCGATCCTGCGCCGTTATGATCGGCTGTATCCCAAGCTGCTGGCCGGTTGAGATGCACGAGCCCGCCTTGTCCCTGGAGCAGGTCGGCGCCAGCTATTGGCGCCGGGTCGGCTGGTGGCGCCGCCAGCCCTACTGGGCGCTGCGCGAGATCAGCTTCACCCTGCGCCGCGGCGAATCCCTGGGCGTGATCGGCCGCAACGGGGCCGGCAAGAGCACCCTGCTGCAACTGCTGGCCGGGATTCTCAGCCCGGATCGGGGCAACCTGATCAATCACGGGGTGAGCACCGCGCTGCTCTCCTTGCAAGTGGGTTTCATCCCCTATCTGAGCGGCCGCCAGAACGCGGTGCTCAGCGGTATTCTGCTGGGTCTGTCGCGCCGCCGGGTGGAGGCGCAACTGGATGATATTCGGGCGTTCTCGGAACTGGGCGAGTTCTTCGATCAGCCGATCAGCACCTATTCGAACGGGATGCGGGCACGCCTGGGTTTCGCCGTGGCGATCCTGCTGGAGGCCGATGTGTTGCTGATCGACGAGGTGCTGGCGGTGGGTGATGCGGACTTTCGCAAGAAATCGGCGGAGGTGCTGAAGCACAAGATCCGTTCCGACAAGACCGTGGTCATCGTGTCGCACAATATCGGCATGTTGCGCCAGCTCTGCGACCGGGTCGTGTGGATAGAGGACGGCGTGAGCCGCATGGAAGGGCCGGCCGGCGAGGTGCTGGAGGCCTATGAAAAACACCAGCCCACCGGTCCGCAGTTGCGAACCATGGCCAAATAGGGTAAACCCCGGCCATGCGTTTATTCATCCACATTCCCAAGACCGCCGGAACCAGCCTGCGGCAACTCCTGGCGGAAAAACTGCCGGACCGGATCGCCTATGACTACGGACCGAACCATGAACTCACCCACGAGGTGATCCGGGAACCCGATTTGTCGCCGCTCGAGAAGCGCCAAGTGCTGGAACGGAGCGGCTATGCGATCCTCTACGGCCATGTCAGCTACCCCGACTGGCGCGAGGCCTTTGCTCCGGGTGAAGTCTGCGCCATTCTGCGGCACCCGGTGGACCGCTGCATTTCCCACTACCAGCATTATCTCAGCCGTGGCGGCGATCCGGCCGATAGGCTCGCCGAAAAAGTGGTGTCGGGTGAGCTGAGTCTGCCCCAGTTCGCCCGGATCGACCGACAACGCGACTTCCAGTCCCGGCAGCTCGGTATCGCCCGGGAGGGGCTGGAGCAGCTGGCCGATTACGGCTCGTTGCTGCTCAGCGAATCCCTGGAGCAGACCCTGGGCTTGCGGTTGCGGCTGAATTCCGGACAGCGCAGTTTCCTGGTTACTCCCGAGGATATCGCCGCCATCATCGAGGCCAACCCGCTGGATCTGCTGGTCTACGAACTGCTGCGTCAGGCCGGGCGCGAGGGCTTCTGGTGCTGGCCGGTGCCCGAGGAACTGCGCCGCTCGCCGATCCTGGCCTGGCTGGGCCGCTCCTGAATCACGGAGACACGATGTCGGACAAGCGCGAAGTGTTGTTGAACTGGCGAAGCTGGGAACAGGCACTGTATCGCTGGTATTACGCCTTGCCGCTGCTCAGCTATCAGCACAAGCGTCGCCTGGTGACTTTCACCCACCATCATCTCGCCTTTCTGACTCGGTATACCGAGTCCTATCGCCATTTCCAGCGCCGCCAGGCAGCGACTGGCCCGGTTCACGAGACCGAACCCGGCTTCGACAACAGCCGGGACTACCAGGCTTGGTTTCGCCGCTATGTACAGGCCAATCCGCGCCGATTCAAGCGCCTCGCACCGCGTTTCGCCGCGCTCGAGACCCGGACGATTACCGTGCTGTTGCCGGTTTCGGCGGACCAGGCGGCGGCATTCGTGGCTTCCGCCGATTCGGTGCGCAGCCAATGGTATCCGCACTGGGAGCTGATCGTCCTGATGCGTGACCCCGGCCTGATACCCGTGGTCGGGTACTGGCTGAGCCGCAACGCCGGTGACGGGCGGATTCAAACCCCGATTGCCTGGAGCGACGGCCTGGCCGAATCCGTGCTGCTCTCCGATCGGGTGCGGAGCGACTACCTGGCCGTGCTGGAACCGGGAACGTTGCTCAACGAGACCGCCCTGGTGCATGTGGCCGCTTCACTGGATGCCGCCCCGGCGCTGGTGTATACCGACGAGGATCGGATCGGCGAGCACCGTCGCCACTACGATCCGTATTTCAAGCCGGACTGGAATCCCGATCTGGCGCTGGCGCAGAATCTGGTGGGCGGGTTCTGCGTACTGCATCGCGACGCCCTGCGGGCCGCTCTGGCGCTGGAGGAGGGCAAGCTGCCGGGTATCC
>CAYMHN010000523.1:0-3063 GCA_964390235.1 uncultured Candidatus Competibacteraceae bacterium | reverse complement strand
CCACACCAACATGGCACTGCGGGGCTTCTACTTCACCTCTGGAACCCAGGAAGGTACGCCCATCGACCGGGTGCTCGGGGCGATGTCGAGCAGCTTCGGGCGCGCCATGGTGGAGCCCTCGGCCTATTCGGGGATGGGCAAGAGCTACTTCCTGCATGACCTGCTGCGGAAAGTGATCTTTGGCGAGGCGGGCTGGGTGTCGTCCAACCCGTCGGCGGTCCGCCGCGACATGATGATCCGCTATGGGGCATATTCCCTCGTCGGCCTCATCGTCGCCGTATCCCTGGGCGCTTGGTGGGTAAGCTACCTCGCCAACCGCCAGCTGATCAGCGACAGCGAATTGGCGATGGTTCAGTACCGGGCCTTGGCCGAGCCGATCATGCAGGAGCAGGTCGTCGCCGATACAAACTTCCTGTCAACCCTCGATGTGCTGCACAAGCTCCGCTACGCGCCGGTGGGATATGGCTTTGCCGAGGTTGCCACGCCCTGGTCTCAAACCTTCGGACTGAGCCAGCGAGAACGGCTGCTGTCGTCGTCCAAGACTGCCTACCGTATGGCGCTGGAGCGGGTCTTCCGGTCACGCCTCATCCTCCACATCGAGAAGCAGATCGAGGCAAACCGGGATGATCCGGCGTTCCTCTACGAAGTGCTCAAGATCTACCTGATGCTCGGCGGCGGGCCAAACGTGCCGGTCGACAATGACTTCGTCCTCGCGTGGATCAAGCAGGACTGGGAAGAAAATCTGTATCCCGGCGCGGCCAATCGGGCGTCGCGTGAGGAACTCTTGCTGCATCTTCGGGCGATGCTCGATCTCGACACCGGTCAACAGCCGGCGATTTCGCTCAACGGCTCACTGGTCGAGGATACCCAGCGCCTGCTGGTGCGCCTGAGCTTGGCGGAGCGCGCCTATGCGTTCATCAAGTCGATTGCACGCACGTCGCTGATCGAAGACTGGGTGGCCAGTGCCCGCGGTGGTGACGATGCCGTCAACGTCTTCGAGACCAGGGACGGCCGGGATCTGTCGAGCGTCCGGGTGCCCAACCTCTACACCTACAACGGCTTCCACGAGCTGTTTCTCGAAGAGCTTCCCACCATTGCAGACCAGCTCCAGAGCGAGCGCTGGGTGCTTGGACCGGCCGGCGAACAGAGCGCCGTGGAGCGGCAGTACGAAACGCTCGGCCCGGATCTTTTGAGCATGTATGCCACCGACTTCGTCAGGAGTTGGCGCGAGGCGCTGGACAATTTGAGGCTCAAGCGACTGGCAGTCGGCCGGCCCACCTATCCAACCTTGCAGGCTGCATCCAGTCCCACCTCGCCCATCAAGCTGCTGTTTGCGTCGGTCCGTGATGAAACCATCCTGACCCAGGAAAGGGGCGAGCCCGAATCAGCACCGGGACCGGCTGTGGACGGCGTCGCCTCGCAGGCCGGCCAGAGGCTGGTCAGCCGCTACCAGTCGAGGCTCCCGGCGCTGGCTCGCATCGGCCTTGACATTGCTCGCACGTCGCAACGCCGGGCTGGAGCGGCGGCGGGCAGCGCACAAGTCCCTGGCCAAAACATCGAGGCCTATTTCACGCGCTTTCACCAGCTCGCCAGCGGTGCCGAGGGCGCGCGGCCTATCGACAAGCTGGTCGACAATTTGAACGCAATTTACGTCAATCTCACGCTGGCGGCGTCCAGCCCCGAAATGGCCCCCTCGGCCACCCAGGCGGTGCATCAGCAGGTCGCCGCCCTCAGGGCCAATGCATCGCGCCTGCCCGATCCGCTGTCCACCATGATGCTGGCGGCGGCGGACGAGTTCGAAGGCGATGCCGCCAGCACCACCGCAGCAGAGCTCAATCAGCAGCTTAACAATCTCGTCACCCGCCCCTGCCAGGAGATCATCGCCAACCGCTTTCCGTTCGCCGATGGCTCCCAGCGCGAGGTGCCGCTGCCGGAGTTTGCGCGTCTGTTCGGCGGGGGCGGGATTATCGACCGCTTCTTCAGCGCGAACCTCGCCAGGCTTGTCGACACCTCGAAGCCTGAGTGGACCTGGCGGGACGATTCCCGACTGGGGCGCGAACTTTCGGCCGCAACTCTGCGCCAGTTCCAGAATGCTGCCCAGATCCGTGATGCCTTCTTTCCGACCGGCGGCACCATTCCCAACGTGCAGCTCACCGTCCTGCCCTTGACGCTCAGCCAGGATGCCAGCGCGGCAGAACTCGAGATCAACGGCAAGAAGCTTGAGAGCGTCCATCGTATCGATTCGCCGATGGATTTCGTGTGGCCGGGTGCGTCCCTGGAGGGCACCGCCTCGATCAGCATTCTGCCCGAGATCACGGGCCGGCAATCGTCGATCCGGTTCGTGGGCAGCTGGGCGCTTTACCGCCTCCTCAATGCTGGCCGCATGAGCCAATCGGGCGACACCTTGTCGGTCCGTTATGTGCTCGGGGGACGGGAAGTGTCATACCGCGTCAAGGTCGGATCGCTTGTAAACCCCTTTGCACTGCCTGCTCTGCGGAGCTTCCGGTGCCCGGACGAACTGTGAGCGACCTCGATGGCATGCGGACTGTTCGGAAAGTTGCCTTCCAAGCGGGACTTCGTTGCAGTGCGCGCCCCGCGGCGGTTCCTGGCCAGTTGGGAGGCCTGGTTGCAAGCCGGCATCGCGACAAGCCGGGAGCTGCTCGGTTCCGACTGGCAGCAGGCGTTTCTGGAGGCGCCGATCTGGCGCTTCTGGCTCGGGCAGGACATCGTCGGCGCGGAGACGGCGGGGGCCATCATGCCATCTGTGGACGGAGTCGGCCGATATTTTCCGCTCACAGTGTTTGCCTCCGCACCGGAGGGGATGACGCTCGATCCCCCCACCGTCGGTTCTGAGGATGGCTGGTTCGAGGCGGTCGAGGCGGCGATGTTGTCGGCGCTCGAGTTGAACAGCACCGACCCTGCCGAGTTTGCCCAACGGTTACCGGAGCCCGCGTTCCGCGCCCGGGCTCAGCGCCCGACGCCGCCGCTGCGGCCTACCGACGATACGGTCGTGTGGCTCGCGCCTGGCGACGGGGTGGCGGCCGTACTCGCTGACCTGCGCCA
>CAYMHN010000522.1:0-3068 GCA_964390235.1 uncultured Candidatus Competibacteraceae bacterium | reverse complement strand
ACGAAGCGCGAGGCGGGTTCGCGGTAGATGGTGCGCGGGCTGTCGTATTGCAGCAGCTTGCCCTGGTGCAGCAGGGCGATGCGGGTGCCCAGGGTCAGGGCCTCCTCCTGGTCGTGGGTGACGAACACCACGGTCTGGCGCGACCCGGTCTGGTTCAGGGTCTGGTAGAGCTTCTTCAGCTCGGTGCGGGTGTGCAGCCGCAGCAGCGCGTCGAGGTTGGACAGCGGTTCGTCCATCAGGCAGATGCGCGGGCGCCAGACCAGCGCCCGGGCCACCGCCACCCGCTGCTGCTGGCCGCCGGACAGCTGGGCCGGACGACGCTCCAGCAGTTCTTCGATACGCAGCAGCTCGGCCATCTCCTGTACCCGTCGGTGGCGCTCGCGGCGGCGCACCCCGCGGATGCGCAGCGGATAGGCGATGTTCTCGGCCACCGTCTTGTGCGGATACAGGGCGTAGTTCTGGAACACCATGCCCATCTCGCGCAGCCGTGGCGGCAGCTCGGTGATGTCGCGCCCGTCGACATGGACCCGCCCTGCGCTCGGGGTTTCCAGACCGGCCAGGATACGGCAGGCGGTGGTCTTGCCGCTGCCGCTCGGCCCCAGCAGCACCAGGAACTCGCCGGTGTCGAACTCCAGGTCCAGCGCATCCAGCGCCACCGTGCCGTCCGGGAACACCTTGCTGACGCCGTCGAAGCGGACCGCCATGCTCAGCCCTTGACCGCGCCGAAGGTCAGCCCGCGCACCAGATGCCGCTGCACCAGGGCGGTGAACACGATGATCGGCAGGGTGGCGACGATGGCCACCGCCGCCACCTGACCCCACAGCGTGCCGTGCGGGGTAACCAGGCCGGGAATCCCCACCGTCAGCGGCCGACTCTCGAAGGCCACCAGGATGAAGGCGTACAGGAACTCGTTCCAGCTGAGGATGAAGCACAGCACCGCGGTGGCCGCCAACCCCGGCGCGGCCAGCGGTACGATCACCCGCAGGAACACCCCGAGCCGGCTGAGCCCGTCGAGCTGCGCGGCTTCGTCGAGTTCGCGCGGAATCTCGGCGAAGAAGCCGCGCATCATCCACACCACCAGCGACAGATTGAAGGTCGAATGGGCCAGAATCACCGCCAGATAGGTATCGGTGATGCCCATGGCGGTGAACAGCAGAAACAGCGGCACCGCGATCGAGATCGGCGGCGCCATGCGGGTGGTGAGAAAGAAGAAGAACAGGTCCTCCTTGCCGGGGAACTCGCTGCGCGCGAAGATGTAGGCCGCCGGCGCGCCGATCAGCAGCGACAGAGCGGTGGTGGCGGTCGCGATCACCACGCTGTTCCACAGCAGTGGCAGATACTGCCTGTCCAGGAACACCGCCGGATAGTTCTCCAGGATCGGGGTGAACCACCACACCGGCGTCGGCGAGAGAATATCCAGCCGGCCCTTGAACGAGGTCAGCAGGATCCACAGCCAGGGCAGCAAGGCGGCGACCAGCACCGCCAGCAGCACCCCTTGGACGAACAGCCGCCAGGCGCGGGGGATCGGGTTCATGAGATCGGGTTCATCCCTGGGGCACCCGCAGCGCCGCCCGCGACCGCCCCGCTCCGGCGTACCGGGCGGACCGTTGATTCCAGTACACCGCCTTGTAGCACACCGCGCACAGGATCAGCACGGTGAGGTAGATCATGAACGCCACCGTGGCGCCATAGCCCAGATCCCAGTTGCGGAAGCTGACCCGGTGGGCGTAGATCGACAGCAGCTCGGTGGCGGTGCCGGGACCGCCGCCGGTCATGATGAACACCTTGTCGAACTCCTTGAACGCGTCGATGCCGCGCAGCAGCAGCACCAGGGCGATGATCGGCCGCAGCAGAGGCAGGGTGATGTCCTTGAAGATGCGCAGCGGCCCGGCGCCGTCCATCACGGCGGCTTCATACGGCTCGCGCGGCAGGCTCATCAGCCCGGCCAGCAGCACCAGGGTGACGAACGGGGTCCACTGCCAGACATCGATCAGCATGATGGCCGGCAGCACCAATCGCGGGTCGGAGAGGATGGCCGAACCCGGATCGAGCAGGCCGGTGGCGCGCAGATAATAGCTCAGCATGCCGAAATCGCCTTGCAGCAGCAGCCGCCAGATCAGACCCACGGCCACCGGCGCCAGCATCATCGGGATCAGCAGCAGGGTCAGGATCAACCGCCGGCGTTCGATGAAATGGTGCAGGATCAGCGCCAGCATCAGGCCGAGCAGGAACTCGATGCTCACGACCACCACCACGAAGCGCAGGGTCAAGGCGAAGCTGTGCCAGAAGATGGCGTCGTCGCGCAGTAGCCGGCGAAAGTTGTCGAAACCGATGAAATTGCCGTCGCGGCCGGGCAGGGAATAGCTCAGATCGGTCAGCGCGGTCCACAGCATGTAGAAGAAGGGACCGGCCAGGAAGATCACCACCAGCAGGGTGGCCGGCAGGATCAGCAGCGCCCCCGCGCCCCGATCCAGCAGCAGCCGGCCGCGCCCTGCGTGCATCAAGCCTCAGTTCACCGGATGGACCAGGGGCGCGCAGTCGCCGAGCAGCTGGTGCATCTCCAGCGCGGCGGTATCCAGCGCCTGTTGCGCGGTCTTGGCGCCGGCCAGGAAGGACGACAGCTCGCGCACCAGGATGTCGGTGATCTGCGGAGACTCCGGAATCGTCGGCTTGGGTATGGCGACCTCGTTGGTGTCCATCGAGGCCTGCGAGTAGCTCAGCTTTTGCACCTCGGGATGTTCATACACATCGGGTCGGGCCGAGGCGCCGCCGTTGAGGTGCTGGTTGAGCTGCTGGTCGAACGCCATCATCCACTGGATGAACAGATAGGCGGCCTCCTGATTCTGCGAATAGGCCGGGATCAGATAGGTCCAGCCCTCGACCTGGCCGACCGGGCCGTGGCCGCCCTCGGGCACCATGCCGAAGCCCACCTTGCCGACCACGGTGCTCTGCGATTCGTCGAGCGCGACCGCATAGGTGGCGTCGTTCCACATGATCAGCTGGGCCACCCGGCCCTGCTGCATCAGCGCCATGACGTCGTCCCAGAAGTAGTTGAGCGTGTCCGGCGG
>CAYMHN010000521.1:0-3068 GCA_964390235.1 uncultured Candidatus Competibacteraceae bacterium | reverse complement strand
AGGCGGGAGCACCCCGCTCGATCGTCTCACCGGCCAGGCGGCGATGCAGGCGCTGGAACTCCGGAGACCGGCGTAGCGCCTGCCGACCGGCTTCCACCAGTTGGTGCACCTCCTTCGGATCGATCGTAAAGGCGGTGGGAATGGTGAGGACCGAGTGTCGCACGGCGGGGTCTTCGACATCGTGCAGGCTGACGCTGACCACGTGCAGCTCGGCGTCGGCGGCAAACGGGCTGCCCGGCATGCCTCGTCGTTCAGCGACCTCCTGCCGCCAGCGTTGCATGTCATCCCTCATCATCTCCAGCGTGGTTTGCGTTATCCGCGCGCCGGCACCGAACAGCAGCGTGTCCACCACCTGGCGTGTGGTCGGCACGCGATCGCTATGGTCAATGTGTTCACCCAGGTGTCGATTACCTTTGGAACGGCACTTTCGTGCGGTACGCTGCATTGCCCGGCGTAATTACGCAGCGTTATGGGCGTCAGAACGAGCGGCACGGCCGATGAGGCGGCCACGGCAAACGACAACGGCACGCTCGCCAGGTCAGCGCAGATGAGGGCGAACTGCTCGGGCGTGAACTCGAAGGTTGCGCCGGTGGTCAGATCGGTGGCCGTGACCAGCAGGTCGGGACCACGTGGCCGGGCGAGCAGATCACCGAAAGTGCGCCCGCGATAAAGCGCCTCGAGCCGTTCGGCCAGGACGTTGCTGCGGCCGTACCATGGAGATGATAGACGGTACAGCCGGAGCGGAGACAGGGCGAGCTGGATCAGGCCACCCTCGAAGTCTTTGAGTAGGAACTCCGACTCGAAGCGGGTCAGCGATTCGTCGCCGAAGGCGGCGTAGTGAGCCGCCAGCACGCTGCCGCCGGAGACGCCGCTGATCAGCGCCACTTCGTCCAGCAAAGTCGTCGGCTTGCCGTGCAGCGTGAATTCCGTGGCCTTCAGTTCCCGCAGGACGCCCAGGCCGAAAGCGGCGGCACGCGCCCCGCCGCCGGACAAGGTCACCACGGCGACGATCGGTCGCTCGATTGCCTGGGAAGTGCGCTGGCCGACCTCTCCGCCTCGCATCGTCAGAACTCGAAGCCCAGTCCGACCTGAAAACCGTACACGCTGCGGCTGGCATACAGCTGCGCGATCAGATTAGTGCTGGGGTACCAGCGGTACTCGTAGCCGACAACGCCAGTCGGCACGACCGCTCCCGGGAGATCACGGGTCGTCATGGCACTGAGTTTACCGCCTGATCGACCGTATGCGGAAGGGGTAGGTAGTTACGATCATGGTTCGGAAAGCTCACCAGCGGTGATCAGTACCCGCCGGTACAGTCGCTGGTCGATCCAGAAACCGGCATCGTCGGTCAGTTGTCGCAGAATCGGTGCCAGCGTGTCGATCAACCCGCTGCGCTTGGCCTGGATCAGCACACCGAGAAGGCCCAATACTCGCAGACCGAACTGATCCGCGACGGTTCGGCCGCGGCGCTCGTCGATCAGCAACCAGTTCGCCCGGTGTTCGATAGCGCAAGCAATGGCTTCGGCCTCGCCGAGGTCGAGCTGAAGCCGCAGTGCCTGAACCAGCGTGGTGTTGGCAACGGGTTGCTCGCTGAACCAATCGAACTGGGCGACCTCCCGGGAACCCGGTTCACCTGCACCGTTGATGACGATTTCCCGGTGCACGGCGGGAGGGATGATGATCGTGCCGAAAAGGCGCCGCAACAGCTCCAGCCGACCGACTGCCGCCAGATTGATGATCGGCGAGGTGTTGCTGACGACGATCACGGGCGATCCCAATGATTCAGAGCCTTCAGGTCCGCTTCGAACTCGGCCTCGTCGTAGTGCATCGGAATCGCGCGGCTGGCCAGCAGATGTTGGAAACGGCCCTGGCTTATCCCTGCCAACTGGCTGGCCTGACCCAAAGTAAGTCGATCCTGCTGATAGAGCAGCAGCGCCAGTTCCTGCTTCAGTTCATCGGCTGACAGGCGCGCAGCCCGCAGCGTCTCATCGGAAATTTCCACACTCATTGTGAATAATCTTCGTTGCTCATGTTAATCGGTCGATGCACGTTTAGCCGAGTACCTGCTAATCGGTTCCGTTTCGCAAGTCGAGGCGGACTCGCTCATACTTGTCACGTAGCATGACGATGAAGTCGGCACCGTCTGCGACTTTTTGGATGTCGTCGCGGTTTACGACAATGATGATAGCCCCGCGATCCTGAAACATCTTCAGCTGCTCAAGCGCTGCGTTCGTGGCGCGGGGCGCTGTCCATGGGACAGCGATTATGGAACGGACGAGCGTTTTTTCAAAGCCCGCAGGCACAGATAGTCATGCGCCAGGGTGGCTGCGGCGAGGGCCGTGATCTCGGCGTGATCGTAGGCCGGGGCGACCTCGACCACATCCATGGCTATGATGTCCAGATCGCCCAGCCCGCGCAGGATGGCCAGGGCCTGGGCGGTGCTCAGGCCGCCGACCACCGGGGTGCCGGTGCCGGGGGCGCAGGACGGGTCCAGGCAGTCGATGTCGAAGGTCAGATAGGCCTTGTGCTGGCCCACCACCTGGCGGATTTCGCTCAGTGCTGCCTCCGTGCCATGGGTGTGTATCCAGGGCGCGTCCAGGACGGTGAAGCCCTGCGCCGGGCTGTGGGTACGGATACCGATCTGTACCGAACGCTCGGGGTCGATGATGCCTTCGCGGGCGGCGCGCCGGAACATGGTGCCGTGGTCCAGCCGTTCGCCGTCGTCCGGCCAGGTATCCGGATGAGCGTCGAAGTGGATCAGGGCCAGCGGGCCGTGTTGTCTGGCATGGGCGCGCAGCAGCGGATAGGTGACGAAATGATCGCCGCCGAAGGTCAGCATCGAGGCGCCGCTGGCCAGGATCGCTTCGGCGTGGGCCTCGACCCGTTCGACCACCTGTTGCGGGTAGCCGTAATCGATGAGGCAGTCGCCCCAGTCGATCACCGCCAGGTGCTTGAAGGGATCGAAACCCCAGGGGAAGGCCGGCAGTTCAGCCAGCTGCACCGAGGCGGCGCGGATCGCCGCCGGGCCGAAGCGGGCGCCGGGCCGGTTGCTGGTGGCGGCGTCGAAC
>CAYMHN010000520.1:0-3074 GCA_964390235.1 uncultured Candidatus Competibacteraceae bacterium | reverse complement strand
CGCCCTTGACCGTGCCGATCACCATCTTGCCGATCGACGGCGCGCCGGTCTCAACCAGCAGCGGGCGCAGGATGGCCATGCCACCCTTCATGGCATTGGCGGCCATCAGCACCTCGGGGACGAATAGAATGCCGTCACGGAAGTCGATCCCGACGATGCGCATGCCTTCGACCAAGGCCTCGTCCAGCACCCGTTTGGGACTCCAGCCGCGCTCCAGCAGAATCCGCGTCCCCTCCTCGACTTCCTCCCGGAGGCCGTTATACAGGTCGTCGTGCATCTGCTCGACCAGTTCCCCGTCGTCCAGCGTGCTCAGGTCAAGGTCATCGTCGTACTGGTCGTCTGCCGCCATCTCATACCCCTCGGTACCGTGCATCAACTTGAGAATACCATGCAGATTAGGTTTTCAGCCCGCGTGACTGCTGGCTTTATGGCGACACGCGGTATCCGGAAAGCGACACTCGTACGGACCATGGCATACACTGAGCATAGCATCCTGGCAAGATAATTCGTTTTCATCGCACAAGGGGGACCATAATGGCCGAATTGATCGACGGCAAGGCGTTTGCCGCTCGGCTGAGAAGCGACCTCGCCGAGCGGATCCGGGATTTGCAACAGCAGCATGGCCTCACCTCGGGGCTGGCGGTCGTACTGGTCGGCGAGGATCCCGCCAGTCAGGTCTATGTACGCAACAAGAACCGGCAGGCGCTGGAGATCGGCATGCTATCGTTCGAGCACCGGCTGCCGGTGGCCACGCGGCAAGAGGAGTTGCTCGATCTGGTCGCACAGCTCAACCGCGACCCGCAAGTCAACGGCATCCTGGTGCAGCTGCCGCTGCCGGCCCACATCGACAGCAAGACCGTACTCAACGCGATAGACCCGGCCAAGGACGTGGACGGCTTCCACCCGGTCAACGCCGGCCGACTGGCGATCGGCGAACCAGCACTGGTTCCCTGCACGCCGCTGGGCTGCTTGCTGCTGCTGCGCGATCATCTGGGCGATCTGAGCGGCATGGATGCGGTGGTACTCGGCCGCTCCAATATCGTCGGCAAACCGATGGCGCAGCTGCTGCTCGCGGACAGTTGCACCGTCACCATCGCCCATTCCCGCACCCGCGATCTGGCGGCGGTCTGCCGCCGAGCCGAGATCCTGGTCGCCGCCGTGGGTCGCCCGCGCATGGTGCCCGGCGACTGGATCAAACCCGGCGCCACGGTCATCGATGTCGGCATCAACCGGATCGAGGAAGATGGCAAGCCCAGACTGGTCGGCGATGTCGACTTCGATTCCGCGTTCCGGGTTGCCGGGGCCATCACTCCGGTCCCGGGCGGGGTCGGACCCATGACCATCGCCTGTCTGTTGCGCAACACCGTCACCGCCACCTGCCGCCAGCACGGTCTACCCGATTGAACCCGAACCTGGCCCGGGCCACGGCCTGGCTGGAGAGCCTGGTCCTGACCACGCCTCGCCCCTATGCCGAGCGCGCGGCGCAGGCCCTGCAGGCGGTAAGCGCGCTGCTGAACGCGCTGAGCAACCCACACCATGACTTGCCGGTGATCCACATCACCGGTTCCAAGGGCAAGGGCTCGACGGCCCTGCTGCTGGAGGCGATCCTGCGCGCCGCCGGCCTGCGGGTGGGCACCTTCACCTCGCCGCATCTGGTGCACTGGCGCGAACGCTTCCGGCTGGGCGGCGACGCGCTGAGCGAGGACGATTTCGCGGCGCTGATCGAGACGGTGCGCCAGCCGGTCGAGCGGCTGCGGCGTGCGCATCCGGAACTCCTGCCCAGCTTCTTCGACACGGCCACGGCCGCGGCGCTGTTGCTGTTCCGGGATACCGGGGTGGATGTCGCCATCGTCGAGGTCGGTCTGGGCGGCCGGCTGGATGCCACCAATGTGGTCGAACCGCGGGTCTGCTGCATCACCGGCATCGAGCTGGAGCACACCGACAAGCTGGGGCCGACCCTGGCCGATATCGCCTGGCACAAGGCCGGCATCATCAAGCCGGGCGTGCCGGTGATCTGCGGGCCGCTGCCCCCGGTCGCGGCAGTGGTTGTGGAGGAACAGGCCGCGCAACAGGGTGCGGAGCTGCTGCTGCTGAACCGGGATTTCCGGGTGGAGATCGATACGACGGAGGGCTACAGTCGGCTGCATTACGCCAGCCCATCGCTGTCCCTGGACACCCGGCTCGCCGTGCGCGGCCGGCACCAGGCCATCAATACGGCCCTGGCCATCGCCTGCGCCGAGCGCTTCGGAATAGCGAATCTGGAACGGATCGCGCCGCTCACGCTGGCCAAGGCCACCCTGCCGGGCCGCTGTGAAATTCTCGGCGAACGCCCCTGGCTGGTGGTCGATGGCGCCCACACGGTGGAATCGGCCCGCGCCTTGCGCCGGGTGCTGGATGAATTGCCGGCCGTGGAACGCCACTGGCTGCTGTCGTTCAGTCCGGGCAAGGACCCACGGATGATCGCCGCCGAACTGCTTTCGCCCGGCGACCCGATCACCCTCACCCGCGCCGACCCGGTGCGTTCGCAACCGACCGATTCGATCGCGACCGCACTGCGGTCATGGAATCCCGCCCTGACCATCCGCGCGATCGATGATCCGATTAGCGCGCTGGCTCACGCCCGCGCCAAGCTCGGCACGCACTCGCTGCTATGCCTGACCGGCTCGGTGTACATGGCCGGCCGGGGGCGCGATCTGCTACAGTTGCAGCCATCGGTCCCTGCCTGAGCGCCCGACGAGGTGAACCCCATGGCCGACAAGCGGAAATAGCGCGCCTGCGAGCTTTGCTGGAAAAGGCTTCCTCGCACGGTTGGCCGGATGGTGCGCGGTGCGCACCCTACTTTTTGGGCTCCCGTCTCAGCACTGACCCGCCGCCTCATCCGCCCCCTCCGGCGCGCAGGGCCGCTGCGGATGGCGATCCGCCACGGCCGCCGTGACCGGCACCGTTGGCCGGTACTGCTGGAGCCAGCCGATCACGCCTTCCGAGGCGTGGTAGACCTTTTCATAGCCCGCTTGCCGGTCGAGAAAGAAACTGATAGCGGTGGTCCGGCCGCCGGTGGCGCAGATCAGGGCCAC
>CAYMHN010000519.1:0-3079 GCA_964390235.1 uncultured Candidatus Competibacteraceae bacterium | reverse complement strand
ACCCGTACCTGGGGTTTGCCAAGGCCGTGGGCGCCCTCATGGGCGGCCGCATCGACCCCCAGCGCCAGTCCGCTGGTGACGACCAGCCCGCTCGCCGCCAGATGGGCGGCGAATTCCCGGGCATCCTGTCGACCGCCAGGGCTCGGATTGCGGGTGCCGACGATGGCCAGTTGCGGCTCGCTCAGCAGCGCCGGGTCGCCCTGGACGAACAGCAACGGCGGGGCATGGGTCAACTGGCGCAGTAGCGGCGGGTAGGTCGGATCGCCCAGCCGGAGCAGATGCCGGCCGGACTGCGCCAGCCAGGCCAGGTCGCGTTCGACACCGGACCAGTCGGGCTGGCGCAGATACGCCAAGGCTTCGGCCGGCAGGCGGCAGTGTTCCAGTTCACGGGCCGGGGCGGCCAGGACCGCGGCGGGCTCGCCGAACCGGTTCAGCAAACCAGCATAACGAGCCGGACCGATGCCGGGTGCTCGCAACAGGGCCAACCATGGCCCGGAGTCGGTCATCGTCAGGATGGTTCCCGCACCACATCGTTGGGGCGGATTTCGCGGCGCGATTCGGTGACCAGCCCGTAGCTGACCCGATCGAACACCCGGTATAGCACCACCAGTCCGGAACGCTCGCGTGGCGCGTCGATCGTCGCTCCAGTGATGGGGTCGCTCATGCCGGGATCGGTGGCGTAAGTGGCCAGCACCGAGCCCCGGCGCATGCCATCCACTTCGCCCAGGGTCACGACCACCGTATCGTAGCGCCCGATCAGGCTGGGACTCTTGCCCAGCACGCCCAGGATCCGTCCATAGCTGTCAGGTGGCGCGGGCACGGTGGTGAAGTCGAAGATCGGTGGGTCGTCGACCGCTTCCAGCAGCCGATCGGCGGACCGCACTTCGCGGCGGGCGGATACCAGTCGCAGAGTGGCCGGATCGCCAACGTCCTCCAGCACGGCCTCGCCCAGAAACACCATATTGAAACCGAGAAAGTCGCCGGTGTCGGGATGGCGGAATTCGTCCTCGGGCCGGTAGACGCCATAGCTCGCCTGGTCGAACGCGGCACCGCGAGCATAGACGGCATGCCCTCCGGCCAGCAGCACCCGGCCATCGGTACCGCCAATAATGTACGGTGCACTGCGCCAGCCGGTGTCGCTGAGCACCACCGAATTGTCGTAGAATGACAATACCGCGTCGCGGGTCAGTGTCGGCACCTGCTGGGTCAGTACTTCCACCCGTACCTGCGGGGTCAGTTTGACGGTCGGCCGCTCACCGTCGGCCAGTTGCAACTGACCGTTGCCCTCGTCCAGCTCGATGACATCACCCGGATACAGGCTGGGCCAGTCGCCCCCGGGCCACAGTTCGCCCCAACGCCAGGGATCATCCAGATAGCGCGCGGAGATATCCCAGACATTGTCGTCGAAACCGATCTGATAGCGCTGTGGCCGGTCGGGGCGCAGCAACAGGGGCGGTGGCTCGGAGGATACGACGGCCTGCGGCCGGCTCGGAGTTGTCGGCGACTGGACGCAACCGACCAGCACCAGCAGTAAACCGGCACCGGCAAGCCGGCCGGCTATTCGGGACAACTGTCGCTCTGACATCATGCGCGGAACTCGCTTGGCAGGCATTCGATCTGAGTGATTAATGCACATTATTATAGCGTGTTGTCATTCCGCTACTGTATTATTTGCGATACAGTGAACGTTTCATCCACTCAATCATTCGGTTAACCGTTATGGCACGGCTTGAGATTCTACACTTTCCGGACCCCCGGCTGCGCAACAAGGCGCTGCCGGTGGAAACCGTCGACGACAACATCCGGGGGCTGATCGACGACATGTTCGAGACCATGTACGCCGCACCCGGCATCGGGTTGGCCGCGACCCAGGTCAATGTCCAGAAACGGGTCATCGTGATCGATGTCTCGGAGGACAAGAATCAGCCGCTGGCCCTGATCAACCCGACCATCCTGGAGCGCTCCGGCGAGGAGGAGTCCGAGGAAGGCTGTCTGTCGGTACCCGGCTACTTCGATACCGTCAGACGCGCGGACCGTGTGCGGGTCAGTGCCCTGGATCGCCATGGCGAACCGTTCGAGCTGGCGACCGACGGTCTGCTGGCGGTCTGCATTCAGCATGAGATCGATCATCTCGACGGCAAGCTGTTCGTCGATTACCTGTCGTCGCTGAAGCGCAACCGGCTGCGCAAGAAACTGGAAAAGCAGACCCGCGTCGAAACCCGCGTCCGCTGAGCGGACGCCCGGCGCTGAGCACCGCCGCCCCGGCCAGGTCATGACCTCATCAGCGTCGCCCCGCATCGTGTTTGCCGGCACCCCCGAGTTCGCCCTGCCCGCCCTGCGCCGGCTGCTGAACGAGGGATTTTCACCCCTGGCGGTTTACACCCAACCCGACCGGCCGGCGGGACGCGGTCGCAAGCCCCGGGCCAGTCCGGTCAAGCAGTGCGCACTGGACGCCGGGCTGCCGATCATGCAGCCCGCCAGTCTGCGGAACCCCGAGGCACTGCGGCATCTGGCCGGGCTGGCTCCGGATCTGATGATCGTGATCGCCTACGGCTTGCTGCTGCCGCGGTCCGTGCTGGATCTGCCCCGGCGCGGCTGCATCAATGTGCATGCCTCGCTGCTGCCGCGCTGGCGCGGCGCGGCGCCGATCCAGCGGGCGCTGCTGGCCGGTGACCGGGAGTCGGGGGTGAGCCTGATGCGGATGGAGGCCGGACTCGATACCGGTCCGGTACTGGCCAGTGCCCGCTGTGCCATACTCCCGGACATGACCGGCGGCGAACTGCACGATCGTCTCGCCGAACTGGGCGCCGAGCTGCTGCTGGAACAGCTGCCCGCCGTGCTGGCCGACACCCTGCCCGCCACCCCGCAGGATGAACGGCTGGCCACCCATGCCGCCAAGCTGAGCAAGGCCGAAGCCGAACTGGACTGGCGGCAACCGGCGGCGACGCTGGCCCGGCAGGTCAATGCCTTCAACCCCTGGCCGGTCGCCTGGACCCGACTGGACGGCGAACTCCTGCGAATCTGGCGCGCCCGGGCCCTGGCCATGTCCAGCCGTGCTCCGCCAGGCAGCGTGCTGCAA
>CAYMHN010000518.1:0-3087 GCA_964390235.1 uncultured Candidatus Competibacteraceae bacterium | reverse complement strand
GCTGGTCGTCGAGGTGCGCCCCGATGGCCTGCCCGGCAGAATCGACATCGTCGCCGGCAGCGGCCATGCGATCCTCGATCAGGCGGCTCTGGAAGGGTTGCGACTATGGCGTTTCCAGCCCGCCCGGCGTGGCGGCCAGGCCATCGCCGCCACCCTGCGGATACCGGTCAGCTTCCGCCTGAACTGAGGCGTTCCCGGGGTAGCAGATAAGGGATGCTTTCCTGGACGCCGCGCAGCGCGCTGACCTGGTAGACCGCGGCCAGCCGGGTGTCGTCCAGCACCTCGGCCGGACGGCCGCTGGCCGCCATTCGACCCCGATCCAGCAGCACCAGCCGGTCGCAGTAACGCAGGGCCAAGCTCAGCTCGTGCAGCACCACCAGCACCCCGCCCCCGCGCCGGGCGGTGTCTTGCAGCAGCTCCATGGCTTGCAGCTGGTGGTAGGGATCGAGTGCCGCCACTGGCTCGTCGGCCAGCAGCAGGTCCGGCTCGGAAGCCAGCGCGCGCGCCAGATGGACCCGCAGCCGCTCGCCGCCGGACAGATGGGTGATTACCCGTTCGGCCAGATGGCCGACATCGGTGGCGGCCATGGCTCGCGCAATGGCCGCTTCATCGGTAGCGGACAAACGCTGCCAGGGTCCTTGATGCGGCAAGCGGCCCAGGGCTACCAGTCGCTCCACGGTCAGTGGCCAGTGACTGGCGCCGTGCTGCGGCAGGTAGGCGATTCGTCGCGCCCGTTCGCGCCGCGCCAGGGCATGCAGCTCTCGTTCCCGTAGCAGTACCCGTCCAGCGCGCAGCCGGACCAGACCCAGCAGCGCCCGCAGCAGGGTGGATTTGCCGGAGCCGTTGGGGCCGATCAGGCCGACCAGTTCGCCGGCGGCGACCGTGAGGCCGACACCGCGCAGCACCGGCATGCGGTCCAGGTCGACGTCGATGGCTTCCGCTCGCAGCAGGCTCACAGCAGCATCCGCCGGGTGCGCAGCACCAGCCAGAAGAAGAACGGCGCGCCGAGCAGGGCGGTCAGCACGCCCAGCATCAGTTCGCTGCCGCTGGGGATCAGCCGCACGGTGATATCCGCCGCCAGCAGCAGTATGGCCCCGCCCAGGGCGCTGGCCGGCAGCAGCCGGCGCGGTTGCTGGCCCACCAGGGGGCGCAGCAGATGTGGCACGATCAGGCCGATGAAACCGATCACTCCGGATACCGCCACCGCCGCACCCACCGCCAACGCCGTGCCCAGCACGATGCGCAAGCGCACGGTGGCCAGGTGAAACCCCAGGCTGGCGGCGACATCCTCGCCCAGGCTGAGGGCGTCCAGCGCCCGGCCCACGGTCAGCAGCAGCAGCCAGCCCAGCAGCATGAACGGTGCCGCCAGCAACACATGCTCCAGGCTGCGATCGGCCAGCGAACCCAGCAGCCAGAAGAAGATCTCGTAGGTCGCGTAGGGGTTGTCCGACAGGTTCAGCGCCAGGGTGGTCAAGGCTCCGGCCAGACTGTTCAGGGCCACGCCAGCCAGGATCAGGGTCAGCACGCTGCTGTCGCGCCCGGCCAATCCATACAGCAGGGCCACGGCCAGCAACGCCCCGGCGATGCCGCCCAGGGGCAGGGCCAGGGCGAACTGCAGTGACAGGCCGGAGTAGAATACCAGCACCGCGCCCAAGGCGGCGCAGCTAGATGCGCCGATCAGACCCGGCTCGGCCAGCGGATTGCGCAGCAGTCCTTGCAGGGCGGCTCCGGCCAGGCCCAGGCTGGCGCCGATCAGCATCGCCAGCAGGGTGCGCGGCAGGCGCACTTGCTGGACGACCAGGCCGATCAGTGAGGGATCGCTGCCGAGCACGCCGCTCAGCGCCTGCCACAGGGTGACCGGAGCCCGCCCGGCGGTCAGCGAGACCAGCGCCAGGGTGAGCAGCAGCAGCAGGAGTAGCGCGGTCAGCCACGCACCGCGCCATTCAGCCATCGGCCAGTTCTTGCCGTGCCCGACTCAGCGTCTCCACGGCGTCGATCATCGGAGGACCGGGGCAGTTCCACTGGTTGGCCGGGATGCTTAGCAGTTGGCGTCCCGGTCGCTCCAGCAGCGCGGCGAGTGCCGGGTGGCGCAGCAGCAGCTGGGCGCGAGCCGGTTCCTCGGGCCGGTATTCGCCGGTGATGATCAGCATCGGCTCGGCCAGCAGCACCTGTTCCAGAGACAGGCGGCCGGAGGCGCCGATGCCCAGATCCGCGGCCAGATTGTTCAGGCCGGCGTGACGCAGCAGGTCATCGATCAGCGAACCGCTGCCGCTGGTGAAGCCGTTGGCCCCGTAGACCAGGGCTTGCGGCCACGCCGCATTCGGGTCGGGAGCCAGGGCCGCCAGTCGTGTGTCCAGTTCCAGCAGCAAGCGCTCGGCCCGATGTTCGGCGCCGACCAGCGCCGCCAATCGGCGCAGGTCGGCCCGGTAGCCGGCCACGTCGGCGGCCGGAGCGAACCGCTCCACCCGGTAGCCCAGACGCTGCAACAGCTGTATGGTGGGTTGGGCGCCGAAGTCACCGGCCAGGATCAGGTCGGGGTCCAGCGGCAGGATCTCCTCGATCAGGCCATGGTTGATCGGTATATCGCCTGCCGGTCCGGCCCATGCGGCATAATCCGGATTACGCGACAGATAGGTCAGCGAGGCGATCCGTCCGGGCTCGACCAGTTCCAGCAGCATGGCGTCGGTACACAGATTCAGCGAGACGATGCGCTGCGGTTCGGCGGCCCGGGCCAGACCCAACAGCAGCAGCCCGGCCCAGAAGAGGTAACTGACACGGCCGAGGAGATGGACCGGGGTCATGGCGTGGCTTTACCCGCTCGGTTCACTGCGCGATCATGCGCGCCGGACACCTTATTCCACACATGAAGTGCTGACAAGCACGGGAGCGGACATGGCGATATTGCGTATCGGCGAGTACGGCACGGCTACCTGCACCGGCGAGATCGATCTGGTGGTGTTCGACAAGGACGGCACCCTGATCGATCTGCACCGGCTGTGGGGCGAGCGTACCCGGCGCTGCGCGGCGCGACTGGCCGCGCAGTTGGAGCTGGAGGATCGGCTGCCGGCCGCGCTGTACCGGGCCCTG
>CAYMHN010000517.1:0-3091 GCA_964390235.1 uncultured Candidatus Competibacteraceae bacterium | reverse complement strand
CCTTCCAGGAGGCGACCGCCAGCGTCGCCGAGGACTGGAAATCCAAGCCCTTCGGCGCCTTCGTCGGTCGGCTGATCGAAGCCGCCCAAGGCTGAACGGAAGCACTACCATGTCTTCCTCGCCGAACCATCCCCTGGTGAGGCTGGCCGATGGCGTCGACCGTGTGGTCGGCGCCGTCTGCAGCCTGATCGTTATAGCGACGATGCTGACACTACTCGTAGTGCTGGGCGCGAACGTGGTCGCCCGCTATGTCCTCGAGCAGGGCGGTCTCCGCTGGGTCAGCGAAGTCCCCGAACAGCTGTTTCCCTGGATGATCGCCGCCGGCATCGTCCTGGCGGTGCAACATGGTGCCCACATCGCGATGGACGCCCTGTTCAACCTGATCGGGTCGCTGGCCGCACGGATTCTGGCCGTCGCCATCCAGTTGCTGATCGTGGCGACCTATGCGGTGCTGTTCGTGGTTGTCGTCGATGTGGCGCAGATCGTGGCGATCGAACGCAGTCCACTCATGGGCTTGTCGCGTAGCTGGGGTTATTACGCGCTTGCTTTCGGCGCGGCGGGCACAGCCCTGTGCAGTCTCACCATCGCCGTGCGAGTCACGCTGGTCGGGACCGAGGCCCTGCCGAAGGCCGACGCGGAGGAGAGTCCCGTATGATCCAGGTTCTCGTTATCGTCTTCTTCGTGCTACTGGCGCTCGCCGTGCCGGTGGGGCATGTGCTGGTGATCGCCTCCGGTTCGGCGGTCATGACCAGCGATTTCCTGCCGCTCAGCGTGGTCGCCCAGCAGATGTTCGCGCCGACGCAATCGTTTCCGCTGCTGGCACTGCCGTTCTTCATCCTGGCGGGCAGTCTGATGATGAGCGGCCGGCTCGGCCGTACACTGATCGATTTCGCCACCATCCTGGTCCAGCGCTATCGTGGTGGCCTGGGTTCGGTCTCCGTGATCGGCTCGGCAGGCTTCGGTGGCGTGTCGGGTTCGGCGGTGGCCGATGCGACCGCCCTGGGTTCGATGCTGATCCCCTGGCAGAAGCAGGAAGGCTACCCGGCCGGTTTCACGGCGGCCAACAACGCCTCCTCGGCGATGATCTCCGTGCTGATTCCCCCGTCGATCCCGCTGATTCTCTATTCGCTGGTCTCCGGGGTGTCGATCGGTGCGCTGTTCGTGGCCGGCGTGCTCCCCGGCATCGCCATCACCCTGGTGTTCATTCTGGTCTGCAACCTCTCGGCCCGGATTCGTGGTTTTCCGCACCGCAAGACACCCTTCGAGTGGGGGCGTCTCGGCCGTCTCTCGTTGCAGGCGGCCCCGGCGCTAGCGCTGCCGGTACTGATTCTGGTGCTGCTGCGCTTCGGTTTCGCGACGCCGACCGAAGTCTCGGTTCTCGCCACCTTCTATGCGCTGGCGATGGGCCTGTTCGTCTATCGCGACCTGACCTGGCATCGCTTCATGCACGCGATACTGGCGGCTGGAGTCGCCACCGGCGTGGTGATGCTGGTCATCATGGGTTCGGCCGTGGTCGGCTGGCTGGTGACTTTCGCGCAGATTCCGCAGGCCTTCGCCGCCTGGGCGCTGGAAACGCTGCGGGAGCCCTGGCGCATCATCCTGGCCATGAACCTGATCATGCTGGTCGTCGGCATGTTCATCGACCTGCCGGCGGCGATCCTGCTGCTGGGGCCGATCTTCGTGCCGCTGGCCAACGCGATCGGGCTCGATCTGCTGCAACTCGGTATCATGATGGTGCTCAATCTGGCGATCGGTCTGTGGACACCGCCGGTCGGCACGACGCTGTTCATCTCCAGTTCGATCGCCCGGGTCTCGATCATCGAAGCCTCGCGCGAACTCTGGCCGTTCTATCTGGCAGCGCTCACCGTGCTGGGCCTGTTCAGTTATGTACCGGCGCTGACCATCGGTTGAGCATCCAGCTGACATTCACTACTAATGAAAAAGGCAACTCATGACCAAACCTAAAGTCATCGTGACCCGGCGCTGGCCGGAGGACGTCGAACGCGAACTGATGGAGTTGTTCGATACCCGCTTGAATGAAGACGATCATCCGTTCACCACCGCCGAGTTGCGGCAGGCGCTGACCGAGGCCGACGCGGTGCTGCCCACGGTATCGGATCGGGTCGATGCCGAGGCCTTGAGCGTGGCTGCGCCGCGGGCCAGGATCCTCGCCAGCTACGGGGTCGGTTTCAATCATATCGATCTGGAGGCCGCCAAGGCGCGCGGCCTTACCGTCACCAACACCCCCGAGGTGCTGACCGACTGTACCGCCGATCTGGCCCTGACCCTGTTGCTGACGGTGGCCCGTCGGGCGGGCGAGGGCGAGCGCCATGTCCGCAGCCGGGCCTGGAGCGGCTGGCGGCCTACCCACATGATGGGCACCAGCGTGACCGGCAAGACCCTGGGGCTGATCGGCATGGGCCGCATCGCCCGGGCGGTGGCCGCCCGGGCCAGGCACGGTTTCGGCATGAACCTCGTGTTCCACGATCCCTATCCGCCGGCGCCCGAACTGCTGGCGGGACTGGATGCCCGGCAATGCGACTCCATCGACGAGGTGCTGGCCCGGGCGGATTTCGTTTCCCTGCACTGCCCGGGGGGCAAGGCGACCTATCATCTGATGAACCGGGAGCGCTTCGCCAGGATGCAGCCGCATGCCTTTCTGATCAATACCGCGCGCGGCGATGTAGTGGATGAGCTAGCCCTGGCGCAGGCGCTGCGCGATGGGGTCATCGCCGGCGCCGGTCTGGATGTGTTCGAAGCGGAACCGAAGGTGAGCGAGGCGCTGCTGGACATGGAAAACGTCGTGCTGCTGCCGCATCTGGGCAGCGCCACCCGGGAAACCCGGGTCGCCATGGGCCGGCGGGTGATTCGCAATCTGGAGGCTTTTTTCGCCGGTCGAACACCGCCCGACAAGGTCGTTTGATCGACGTGTAACCCGTCAGCCAGCAGCGGCGGCTTTGGGCATGGCCTCGCACAGCGGATGCCAGTCCGGCAGCTGGCCGCCCAGCGAGGCGCTGATGTCGGCGGCGGCGTGCGATACCAGGGCGCCGATCTCCGGCAGGCGGGTATCGCTGATCCGGGCCTTGGGGCC
>CAYMHN010000516.1:0-3097 GCA_964390235.1 uncultured Candidatus Competibacteraceae bacterium | reverse complement strand
GCAGGGCCTTGAAGACGCAGTCGATCTTGGGGTCGATCGGGTGTTTCATGCCGGGAGAATCGTGGCCAGCGCTGCGTCATTCTAGCAAGCGGGGTGGGTGGTGTGCACCGATCACGCTGGTGCGCGGTGCGCACCCTACTCCACTGGGGCCGGTAGCCCGCCGCCGTTCGGGGAATGATCAAGTCGCGGGGCTTTGTACCTTTACCGTATCGCCGCTCTTCAGTCGGGCGGCACGCTTGATCAGGCGCTGATCGAAGTCGCGATCCAGTTGGTAGCTGTAACGCAGTACCCATTCGGTTTCCAGCAGCACCGTCTTGCCGATCCACAAGCGCTCGCGCTTGAACAGCGCGAATGCCCGGCGTGCCTGATCCGGATCGTCGCGGGTGACCAGCCGCACCAGCACATTGGTGTCAACCGCGAGCATGGTCGGTCCTGACCCCTTCGGCGATGGCCTCGTCCATTTCTTCCACCGTTCTGGCCGGTCCGGCATAGCCGGTACAGCCGAAGACCTCCTCCAGCCGGCTGGGTCTGAACGGCTTGAGCGGGCGCAGCAGCACGCCGTCCGCGGTATCCTCGACCAGGAACTCGACGCCGGGCTGCCAGTTGTGAGCGGCCCGGATCGCGGCCGGCAATACCACCTGACCCTTGCTGGACAGTTTGGTCGTTTCCATGTCGAACACCTGAACTAAGACAAAAGTAAGATCATGCTAGCATAATTCACTGTGTTGACTGTCACAATACCGCAACTTTCGCCACTGGCACTTCGTGGCATGCCCTACTCAAACCGCGCCGGCGGTCCGCAGGTCTTGGATATCGGCCTCGCCATAACCCAGTTCCCGCAGTAGCGCCGCGGTGTGTTCGCCCGGGGCGGGAACCGGGTCCATGCGCGGTTCGCAGGCCTCGGGTATTCCCGGCGGTCGCAGGGCGGGCACCGGGCCGCCGGGGGTGGCGATCTCGACCCAGCGCTGGCGCGCCCGGAGCTGGGGATGGGCCCAGACCTCGTGCAGGTCGTTGAGGCGGGCGTTGGCGATGCGCGCGGCGTCCAGCCGTTCGACCAGCCGGTCGGCGTCGAGTCGGGCGAACACCTCGGTGATGAGGGCGTGCAGTGCCTCGCGCCGGGCGACGCGGCCCGAATTGGACGAGAAGCGCGGATCGGCGGCCAGCACCGGCTGTTCCAGCACCTGCTCGCAGAACAGTGCCCATTCCCGCTCGTTCTGCACCCCCAGCAGGATCATCTTGCCATCGCCGGTGGGGAACGGCCCATAGGGATGGATGGTCGCGTGCGCGGCGCCGGCGCGCGGCGGCGGCGGGGCGCCGTCGTAGGCGTAGTACAGTGGATACCCCATCCATTCGACCATGCTTTCCAGCAGCGACACCTCGATGCGATCGCCCCGGCCGGTCCGACCGCGCTGGATCAGCGCGGCCAGGATGGCGCTGTAAGCGTACATGCCGGCGGCGATGTCGGCGATCGAGCAGCCGGCCTTGGCGGGCTGTTCCGGCGAGCCGGTGACCGACAGAAACCCCGATTCGCCCTGGATCAGCAGATCGTAGGCCTTCTTGTCGCGGTAGGGGCCGTCCGCCCCGTAGCCGGAGATATCGCAGACGATCAGCCGCGGATGGCGCGCCCGCAACACCGCGTGGGACAGCCCGAGCCGCTCGGCGGCACCGGGGGCCAGGTTCTGCACCAGCACATCGGCGCGTTCCAGCAGTGCATCCAGAATGCCGGCCGCTCGCGGGTGCTTGAGGTCCAGGGTCAGGCTTTCCTTGGAGCGGTTGGTCCACACGAAATGCGAGGACTGCCCGCGCACCCGCTCATCGTAGCCGCGCGCGAAATCGCCGCCGCCGGGGCGTTCGATCTTGATCACCCGCGCCCCCAGGTCGGCCAGCTGCCGGGTACAGAACGGGGCGGCGATGGCCTGTTCCAGGGCGACGACGGTGATCCCCTCCAGCGGACGCATGGCGTTCCCCCTCAGTACGAGCGCGGCAGACCGAGCACATGCTCGGCCACATAGGCCAGGATCAGATTGGTCGAGATCGGCGCCACCTGGTAGAGCCGGGTCTCGCGGAACTTGCGCTCCACGTCGTAGTCGCAGGCGAAGCCGAAACCGCCGTGGAATTGCAGGCAGACGTTGGCCGCCTCCCAGGAGGCATCGGCGGCCAGCAGCTTGGCCATGTTCGCCTCGGGTCCGCAGGCTTGCCCGGCGTCGAACAGCGCACCGGCCCGGTAGCGCATCAGATTGGCGGCCTCCAGGTTGACATGGGCCCGGGCGATGGGAAACTGGACGCCCTGGTTCTGGCCGATCGGGCGGTCGAATACCACTCGCTGGCGGGCGTAGTCCACCACCTTGTCGATGAACCAGTAGCCATCGCCGATGCATTCGGCGGCGATCAGGACGCGCTCGGCATTGAGTCCGTCGAGGATCTGGCGAAATCCCTTGCCCTCCTCGCCGATGAGGTTCTCCGCCGGGATCTCCAGGTCGTCGAAGAACAGTTCGCTGGTCTCGTGGTTGACCATATTGGCGATCGGCCGCACCGTCAGCCCGTTGCCGATGGCCGCGCGCAGATCGACCAGGAACAGCGACAGGCCCTCCAACTTCTTGCGCACCTCGGCCAGCGGCGTGGTACGCGCCAGCAGAATCATCAAATCGGAATGCCGGACCCGCGAGATCCAGACCTTCTGGCCGTTGATCAGGTAGCACTCGCCCTTGCGGATCGCCGTGGTCTGGAGCCGGGTGGTGTCGGAGCCGGCGCCGGGCTCGGTCACCCCCATGGACTGCAAGCGCAGTTCGCCACTGGCGATCCGGGGCAGGTAGTCACGCTTCTGCGCCTCCGAGCCATGACGCAGCAGCGTGCCCATATTGTACATCTGGCCGTGGCAGGCGCCGGCGTTGCCGCCGCAACGGTTGATCTCCTCCATGATCACCGCGGCCTCGGTCAGACCCAAACCGGAACCGCCGTAGTCCTCGGGGATCAGCGCCGCCAGCCAGCCGGCCTTGGTGAGCGCGGCGACGAACTCTTCCGGATAGTCGCGCTGCGCGTCGATGCGCCGGAAATACTCGGCCGGGAACCGGGCACACAGCTCGCGCAAGGCCTCGCA
>CAYMHN010000515.1:0-3100 GCA_964390235.1 uncultured Candidatus Competibacteraceae bacterium | reverse complement strand
GACTGGCGGGCGCGCGACGGCCGTCCGGACGATGTGCGCGCCGGGGTGGTCGGCACCCGGGAGGGCGACCGCCAGCACCCCAGCCGCAACGAGTTCGACCTGCTGGCGGTGCACGCCAACCGCATGCTGGTGGTCGAGTGCAAGACCGCGCGCTTCGGCCTCGAACCCGGCAATGACAATGCGCTGCTCTACAAGCTCGACAGCCTCGGCCGGACTGCGGGCGGTCTGTTCGGCAAGATGCTGCTGATCTCGGCCCGGGCGCTGTCGTCAGCGGCCCGCGAGCGGGCGCGCGGCAATCACATCGGGGTGGTCGAGGCCGCCGGCCTGAAACACCTGCGCCACTCGATCCGCGACTGGATGGGGCGTACATGAGCGGATGCGGCGACGGGTCCGATTCCGATCAAGCCGGATTCAGCAGAAAGCGCCAGGCGGGCAGGACCGTGATCCTGCCGGATTCGACCTCGATGCGGGCCTCCTCGCCGCGCGTCACAATGGTACCCGTATCCAGTTGCAGTTCGGCCATCGCTTCGCCGAGCGCCAGGACTTCTCTTTCCCGGGTTTTGGAGTCCGCCAGCGACTCGCAGACCTGGACCAGCAGTCGCGAGCGGTCCTCTATTGCGGTGATGAAGTCCACCTCGCGTCCGCTTCGGGTTTTATAGTAGCGGATATCCCGCGTGACCCGGCGCAGTGCCGTGAAGACCAGGTTTTCCAGCAGATGACCGGAATTGAGCAGGATGCCGGACGCGACCGAGGTTACCAGGGCGTGATCGATGCAGTAGATCTTCTTCGGGTTGGCGTTGGCCCTGGCCAGGGAGGCGTCGAAAAGCCGCACGGTGAACAGGAAATAGGCGTCCTCCAGCCACGCCAGATAATCCGAGACCGCCGATTTGGGGGCCTTGTGACCCAGCGATTTCAAATAGCCGGTGAGACTGTTGACCGAATACATCGAGGCGATGTTGTCCAGCAGTCGGTGCGCCAGATCGGTCACCGCCCTGGGGTGGGGCACGTCATGGCGCTCCACCAGATCGCGGAACAGCACGGCATTGAGGTAGTCCTGATGGATCCTGATCCGTAGATGGCGATCCAGACCGGCGACCTCGGGGAAGCCCCCTGTTTCCCAATAGTCCTCGAACGCCTTTTGCACCAACAAGCGTTGCCGGGAGGAGAGCGGACCCGTACCGTCGATGCTCCGGTAGTCGAGAAACTCCCGGAACGAGAACGGGAACAGTTCCCACGCCAGTGCTCTGCCGCGCATCTGCGTGGCGATTTCCCTGGACAGCATCCGCGCCGACGAGCCGGTGAGATAGATTTCGCATTTTTCGGTACGCAGCAAGCGATCGATGAAGGACTCCCAGCCGGGTACCATCTGGATCTCGTCGAAGAAACAGTAGACCGTTTCCGTGTTCTTCTTCTCTGGGTAGAGCGAAAAATACGCCTCCGAAACAAGGCCCGGACCCTCGTGCCGGAGGTTGTGCAGGCGATCGTCGAAGAAGTTCAGATAGAGGATGTTGCGCCGCGAGACACCCTGATCCAGCAGCCGCTGCATGAGCTGGAACAGAAAGGTCGATTTCCCGCAGCGGCGTACCCCGATGCAGACGGTGGCTTTCCTGGCAACCGGTGTGACCCGCAGGTGACGAGGGATCCCGGTGGCGATTTCAAGCTCCTGAAAATCGGCGATGATTTCCTTCAACAGGTCGATCACGGTGCTATCGTTCCGGGGGTGGCCAATCCGGGAATGCGCAAGGCGGTAAGAAATATTACCGATATTATACGAAAGTGGTAAGAAATATTACCGAATTATGGGGAACTGCATCATGACTTACTTCATCACCCGCCACCCCGGCGCCCTGGACTGGGTGGCCGGGCAGGGCGTCGCCGTGGACCGGGTTCTCGCCCATCTGGAGGTGGACCGGGTACGGCCGGGCGATACCGTCATCGGCACCCTGCCGGTGCACCTGGCCGCCCGGGTCTGCGAGCGCGGCGCGCGGTATCTGCACCTGGCCCTGGAAATCCCGGCCGAGGCCCGGGGCCGGGAGCTGAGCGCCGCCGAACTGGAAGCCTTCGGGGCGCGCCTGGAGGAGTACCGGATTCTGCGCGCGTAGGTTGCAGTGCGTAGGATGCAGCGAGGAACGAACCGCATCGGTCGAGATTCGTCGGACAGGTAGCGGCGGGATCGATCAGGGGAGCATCCGGAGCTTGATCCGTGCTCGATGATGTATATGATGGTGTATATATTTTCCAGGGCGGTCGCGATGCACAGAACCCAGGTTTACCTTACCGAAGAGGAAACAACCGCGCTCAAGGAACTGGCGCGCCGAACGGGACAATCCTTCTCGGCCACGCTACGGGAGGCGATCGATGACTACATTGCCAGGCACCGCTCGAACGATTTCGTCGAGGCGGTCGAGAACAGCTTCGGGTGCTGGCGCGATCGGCGGGATGTGGATCTCGCCGTGCTGCGGCAGGAGTGGGAAGCGCGGGATGAGCGGCTGCGATGACGGCGTTGCTGGATTCGGACATCGTCATCGATCACCTGCGCGGCGTGTCGGCGGCCCGTGTCTTGCTGCTCCGACTGGCCCGCGAATCGATGCCGCCAGGCGTTTCCGTGGTAACGGTCGCCGAGATCGAAGCCGGTGTCCGAGCGCCCGAACGCACGAGCGTGGAAGCGCTGTTCTCGGGGCTGGCGATCCATCCGATCGATGAGCCCATTGCCCGACAGGCGGGGCGTTACCGCGCAATGTACGGTAAAAGCCACGGGGTCCTGTTGCCCGATGCCCTGATTGCCGCCACGGCGAAGTTGCGCGGGCTGGTGTTGTATTCGCTGAATGGCAAGCATTATCCGATGGAAGATGTACGGGTGGTCGTACCCTATCAAAAAGAGCATTGATGGAGCACGTGCCCTGACTTCACTACCTGAGGAATGAATACGCACCGCTACGACATCCTCACCCTGCCGCGCCATGCCCGCAGCGAACTGCCCGAGCAGGGCGCGTGGACCTGGAACGGCTGGCCGGCGGTCGAACCGGTCTGGATCGAGCGCGCGGCGGCCGAACAGGACGAGCGTTATTTGCAGTTCATCCCTTATCTGCTGCTGCGCGAC
>CAYMHN010000514.1:0-3105 GCA_964390235.1 uncultured Candidatus Competibacteraceae bacterium | reverse complement strand
CCCTGAGCGCCGCGCTGGTCGCCGCCGTCGCGGCGCTGCTGCTAATCGGCTTGCCGCTCAAGCTGGGTATGCTGGCGGGGGCGCTGCTGGGCATCGCCGCCGGTCTGCTGACCGAGCGGCCGGCCGTTACCGGGAGAGGCTGAGCATGTCCGAGCTGGCGATCTGGCTGACCATCATCGGCATCGGACTGGGTACCTACGTCCTGCGCCTGTCCTTCATCCATCTGCACGGCCGCCTGGAACTGCCCCCGCTGGTACAACGCGGCCTGCGGCTGGTGCCGGCCGCGACCCTGGCGGCCCTGGTCGCCCCGGCACTGGCTTACTCGAACGGCGGACTGGCGGTGGGCGCCGATGATCCCCGGCTACTGGCCGGTCTGGTGGCGCTGCTGGTGGCTTGGCGGTTCAAGCACATGCTGCTGACCCTGGCCAGCGGCATGGCGGTGCTGTGGCTGTGGCCGCTGGTGGGTTGATCTTGAATCACCCGATCAGCTCCAGGCGCCGCTCGATGCGCTCGACCCGGTTTTCCAGACGGGTTGTTTACCGGGGCTCAGCCCGAGGGGTTTTCCCAGCGTAGCCCCTCGAACCGCCCGAAATCGCTGTCACAGGACACCAGCACGGCGGCATGACTGATCGCAAGCGCGGCCAGGTGGGCATCCGTGGTCAGGTTGCCGGCCGTTCCGGCTTCCGCGATCAGCGTTCGAAGGATTTCCCAATGATTATCCGATTCCCGGAGCACACGGACGTGCTCCCGGGACAGCCAGGTGTTCACCTTGGCGATGGCGTCATCCACGGCAAGCGGTTTCGAAAACACCCTGGGATTGGTCGAGATGCGCAGAAAACCGAGCAGCACGACCCATGGCAAGCCGATGGTTTCGTCCCCGTTCATGGCGGCATTCCACCAGTCGAGCGCCGCCCGGTGGCGGTGACTGTCCGCGTTGACGACGTAGAGCAGGACGTTGAGATCGACCAGCTTCACTTGCGCAGGGCCAGCTTGCGCAGCACTTCCTCGTCCTCGAATTCCGCAGCAAGGTTCAGGGCCTTGTCCAGATCGAACCGGGGGACACCCATGGAGCAGGTCTTCTCGCGGTATCGAGGTCGGCGGCCGGAGGAAGGTGACCGCTGCATGCCGGCCCGCAGGGTTCGGTTCACCAACCGGGTGAGCGAGATGTTTTCCCTGTGGGCCTGTTCCTTGAGTTGCTCCAGCAACTCGTCGTCGATGCGGATGGTCGTGCGCATGAATAGCAGCATAGCATCACCTATAATGATGTCAATGCATCATTCAAGAGATCTCACCACCTATCAATTTCCTCGGCATCTTCGATACAGGCGATGATGCGTACCGTCCCGCCACAGGCCGGGCAGGTCGCGATCGGGCCGCGTTCGGATCGATGCCGAAGACCCGCTTCAGGACTTTTTCGAGTTCCGGCCGGAGTTCAAGCTGCTACTGGCGACCAACCATAAGCCGGCGATCAAGGGGACGGATCATGCCATCTGGCGCCGGATTCACCTGATACCGTTCTCGCGCCAGTTCGACGAAAGCCAACGTGATGACGACCTGAAGGACAAGCTGCTGGCCGAGCTGCCGGGCATTCTCAACTGGTGTATCGCGGGCTGCCTGGCCTGGCAACGGGACAGGCTGAAACCGCCGGCCGAGGTGATCGCCGCCACCTCTGCGTATCGCGCGCAACAGGACGTTCTGGCGGACTTCCTGGCGGATTGCTGCGTTATCCAACCCAAGACCAGATCGTCCAAGAAGGAGTTTTACAAGGCCTATGTGCAGTCGTACCGGCAGGCGTTGCGCAAGCTGCCGGCGAAGACCCGCGACATCATTGCCGGCGGCGGCTGACATCGCCGCCGGACGTTGCCTTCACGGCCGGATTGATAGTTTTACCGGTGAAGAAAGGACACGCCGCAGCTGGAGCAAGGCCGATGTTCACCGATGCGCCCGCCACGGTCGCACAGGTCGATCTGGATCGTTACCTCGGACGATGGTTCGAGATCGCCCGCCTGCCCAATGCCAGGCAGGCGGAAGACTGCACCGACGTGGTCAACGAACGGGCGGCGCATCCGCGTCGGACACTGCACCGCCGCATGTCGCCAGCTGGTGGGCGAAGTAGCGCTCGCGCAGCGTCGTGTGCACGTTGTGCAACGCGAAGGCGATGTGGAACGGCGTGCGCGGGTTGCGGTCGAGCATGCGCACGAAGTGGTACCCCGCGGGCCGTACGCCCTGCCGGTGCACGTAGACCTGGAATCCGGTGAAGAACGGGTCGTCCAGCAGCGATCGCATACGTTGCAGCGTGTCCCGGGCCGCCTCGTCGATGGTGCCCTCCAACATTGCATCCTGCTCCACCAGCAACCGCTCGAAAAAGCGGCGCGGCTTTACTTCCGGTAATCCACGCGACAGTTCCCACAGCTCGCGTGCGATCGCGTTGTACGCCGCGAAGCCCTCCCGCGCGCGCAACGCTTCGGCCGCGGCACTGGTGACGTCGTAGACCACGAAGTTCTGCGCCTGGTTGTTGACGTCGTCCAGTGCATGGCGCGCGAACACGTGTTCGATGTAACCCGGCACACCGACGAAGGCTTGCCTGCCCATCGCGGATGCCTGCCGCGCAAGCCCGTCGCGGGTATATTCGCCCGCGCGACTGCCCTGCAGGATGCCGCCGCTGGCGTTGAGGACGCGCCACCGCCCGATCACGATCTCGTCGGCAGCGAAGGCGGCATCGAAGCCCGCCGGACCGTACAGTTCCGCCTGCGCCGCGTATTGCGCGACCTGCCGGCCCACGCCGCACTCCGCGCGCACCTGCCCGCTGTAGAAGCCTTCGATCGCGCGCCAGTTGCCGTCGCGCGGCACGAAGCCGCGTCCGAACGAGGCGACGGGACGCCAGCCATTGCGTGCCGGCCCTGCAGCACCAAAACCGATCCAGCCCAGTTGCAGTGCGGAGAAGCGGTAACCGTCGTTCGCGACCAGTCTGTCGACGGCGCGACGCGTGGCATCGCCCAGCCTGAATGCGTACGCACAGGTCGTGGCGGGGTGTTCGAGCAACTGCCGATACAGTCCGGCCGCGCTTTCGCTCCCGACGCCTGGCGGCAACGCCACGCGCAGGTC
>CAYMHN010000513.1:0-3125 GCA_964390235.1 uncultured Candidatus Competibacteraceae bacterium | reverse complement strand
GGCTGCGGCGACTGCCCGTAGGGCCCGGGCCCCGGCTGCTGCGCAGGCGGTGTGGCGGGTGCGGAGCCCCCGCTGAGCTTGGCGAAGGCATAATTCAGGCCCGAGGTCTTGTTCCGCGTCACCATGATCGGCCGGCCATCCTTCCCGTACAGGCCCACCAGGTTCACGGAAAAATCCCCGCCCAGCCCGTCATCCGGCAGGCCAGCGGAATCGATCTTGAAGCTGCGCATGTGCTTCACCAGCCGCAAGTCGAGAAAGACCAGCTCGCGGGCCGAAAAATCCGGATTGCGCTGCGGTGCCGTCATGGTGCTGATCATCAGCGCCTGCCGCTCGGGGTGGCGCTCGTAATCGACAAAAACGCCGAGCGGCACGATGGTGCCGGATTTTGCGAGCGTGTCAGCCTCGATCATTTCCCAGCGGCCGAGCAGGTCTTCGATGTCGAATGAAGCGCCGAGGTCCATGAACGACTTGAGGCCGGGATCGTCGCCCACCCGGTACTCATAGATGGCTTGTGCCGTCTTGCCACCGATGGTCTGTGCAGTGACGCCGAAGACATACTCGCCCGGTTCGTGCAGACCCAGCAGCAGTTCGGGACCATCGCCCCAGGCCATGCGCCGTCCCCGGGCGTAAGTCATCGAACCGTTCCTGCCCAGGTACTCGAACAGCAGGGTGATTTCGTCCTCCGGCTCGGGCTTGATCTGGCGGTAGACCAAGGCGCCATCGGGCTGGGGCAGTTCCAGTTCCACCGCCAGCGCGTACCACCACTTTGGATGGAAGTATATGCTGCCGCCGAGATCGCCGGCATCCGGATGGTGATAAAGAATCGGAACCCGCATGTGCTCGCCGGTCTCATCGACGGTGGCATAGAATCCCTTGTCACCGCTCGAGATCAGGTATCGATAACCGTCGAGCCGCGTCACCAGCACGTTCTCGCCATCTGTGAATTGTGGAATCATCAGGTCGAGCTGGTCGGCCGCCGTGTCGCGTGCGCGCACCGTCCAGTTGGAGTCCAGGATCCAGCCGCGCTGTACCACCAGCACGCCTTCGCCATCCTCGTCCCACTGTCCCTGCAGGCCATGCAGCGACAGCAGGTTGGTACCCTCCACGACGTAGGCGACGCCATGGGAATTCAGAGGCAGCGCGGCCTCCGCCGTGGTCTGCGCCTTCCAGTCCACCAGCTGCAGGTCGCGAATGAGCGGCGCGCGACTTTCGGTAGCCTGCAGCGCATGCATGCGATCGATGAAGCGGCGCCAGCGTGTCGTTGCATTGATTCCCAGTTCGTCGTAGCCGTCGTTCAGCACGGCGGCTGTGACCGGCGCGTAGATTGCGAGGCCGTTGCTCAGTCGCCTCATCGGGCTGGTCTTGTTGATCAGCAGCATGCGTGCATGCGCCTGCTCCAGCGCTTTCAGTTCCGCGCGGGCCGGGAAGCCCGGACTGTTCATTTCCATGCGCCGGAACGCATCCAGCAGATCGATGCTCGCCAGCGCCTCCTTGCTTCTCTGCAACTCGATCCGCGGTGCATATCCCTCGGCAAAATAGATCGAGCGCGAGATCACCGGCCAGAGTTTTGGCAGCGCAGGCTCGAGTTTCGCGAGCAGCGCGTCGAAGCGCTCGCGAAAGGCCGGCAGTTGTGTGAGATCGTAGGCCGACAGCGTGGTGATGGACTCGCCGCGTTCACGGTAGTACGCGTCGAAGACCTCGACGATTTGCATGGCCAGCGAGTTGGTGCGCGCGCCCGGATCGGCGAACGCCGGCAACAGGCGGTCGTATGGCCAGCCATCGCCCGGTTCCGTGGCCTGCGAAGCAATCAGTACGTCGCCCAGGCCTGCAAGCTCCAGGGCGACCTCGTACTGGGCCATCAGGCACATGTCGAAACCGATAATGTCCAGTTTGTCGCGTCCCGCCCGCCGCAGCGCGCCCCGGATCGCAGAGGACAGCTGCGGGAGGGTCAGGTAGTCGGTGGCACCCGGCTGACCCGGAATGCCATGATCGACGGCATGGGCCTGCCAGCCACCGCCATGGTTCCAGAGCACCAGGGCGTTGCGCCTGGCAGGGAAGCTCTGCAACGTGGTGGCAAGAAAACTCTCCAGCACCGCCGGATCGCCCATGTTGAGTTCGCCGGGGCGCGCAATGACCTCGGAAGCGATCTGGTTCTTGTCCTGGTCGGGCGTGATGCGATATACGCGAGCGTCCGTCCAGTCGCCGTCCGAATCGTCATAGCCCTCAGCGCGGTCGATCAGGACAATGACATTGACGTTGCCCCGAATGCCGAGCTCCATCTCGTTCATATCGATCAGGCCGAACTTCTCCAGGTCGTTGTCGGCGTCGAGGTAGACGGCGATGGTCCAGTCGGCCGTATCCGTACGCGAGGCGGTGAACTGCTCCAGGCCGGTGGCCGCGATCGCGGACCAGGCCAGGAGGACAAGAAGGGACCCGATCGCTGTGCGAACGGCATTGCCCATGGGGATGGTGTGCACCTTGCCGGCCCTCATCGGCATCGGTCGCTGGATACCCGGTACACGCGTTGGCCGTCGAGATACGTCGCCTCGCCCTGCGCCTGGAGCGCCTGTTGAGAGACTCCGCCATCGCGGGAATGCAGGGTCAGCAACACGCGAGCGCCAACCACCTCGACGCTCCAGCGGCCGTAGTCCTCGCCTCCCCCGCTGCTGTAGCCACTGGCGCCACCCCCACCGTCCGCCGCCAGGTTGGAGCTGGAAAAGTAGGCATAACTGCCATCGCTGCAGAGGTGCAGGGTCTGCGAGGAGCTGCTGCCGACGTAGGAGCCGTCGCCGCTGCCGCCACTGTAGTACGAGCTCATGCGCTTGAGCATCCGCCCGGCCAGGTGATGCCGCCACTGTTCCAATGCCGGAGACGCGCGCGGCGCGGAAAAAGCCACCGAGTCGGCGGTGCCGGTCGCGAGCTCGACGTAATAGTCGCGCTGCTCCGCCGGGCCGCCGAAGAACACGATCACGCCATTGCCTTGCTCGCCGATCCGGCCGATGGCATGGGCGGCATACACCGGGTTGGCAAGGCCGATCTCGTAGCCGCGCTCGGTTCGCTGGCCAGCCGAGGTCGGGTTCAGGATCACGCCGTCACCCAGGTCCTGCGGCTGGTTGAGGAACTGC
>CAYMHN010000512.1:0-3126 GCA_964390235.1 uncultured Candidatus Competibacteraceae bacterium | reverse complement strand
CACCATGAACTGGGATGCCGCCCTCCACGGCCCAGCTGCAGGCCAACGGTCCTCCGTGTGACGGGCCGCTTGAACGCTGCCAGATCGCAGGTCAGCCGGTCGCCGGCTCGGCATTGGGAAGCTTTTGCAGCCGGGCGATCGTGTCCTGCGCCGCGGCGGTTTCAGGGTCGGAATGCTTTCCGGCAATGGCGACCGTCGGATAGGCGAATTTGACGCCGTTGGCGTCGAACTCCTGCTTGATCATGGCCAGCGCGCGGCGCCGCATGCTGAATTGGCCGCTGCCTGGCCTGGTCATCATCTTCAACCGCAGCTTGACGGCGAAGTCACCGAACGACTGCACCCCCTGCATCTTCAACGGCTCGAGGATATCGGCCTTGAACTCGGGATCCTCGGCCAGAGCCAAGCCGATCTTCTTGACGATCTTGCGTGCCTTGTCGATGTCGGAATCATAGGTGATCCCAACTTCAAGCGTAGTGATCACCCAGTCGCGGCTCATGTTCTTCACGGCGCCGAGTTCGCCGAAGGGGACGGTAAACACCGGTCCTCGATGATGACGCAGCTTTACGGAGCGCAGGCTGAAGGACTCGACCGTTCCCATGAAGCTGCCGCTCTCGATGAATTCTCCCACCCGAAAGGCATCATCGAGCAGGTAGAACATGCCGCTGATGATGTCCTTGACCAGAGTCTGTGCGCCGAAGCCGACCGCGAGCCCCAACACTCCCGCTCCTGCCAGCAATGGGCCGATCTCCACGCCCATGGCAGCGACCGCCATCAACACGGCAACCATGGCGATGGTCATGAACAGCACGTTGCGCACGATGGGTAAAAGCGTGAGCAGGCGGGTGCGCCGATGCATCTCGTCTGCTGCCGTCAAGCCATCGAGCCCGGCCCGTGCGATCCGCTGATCGATCGCCACCTTGATCGCCTGCCAGACGAAGTCGGCGACGAGCAGAACCATGACGGCGACGAAGGCGCGCGTCACCAAACGGGTGAGGAGCGTATCCTGCGCCGCCAGGTGCGCAAAGTCGATGTGCCACCCCCAGGCGAGCATCAGGACTGCGCCAACGACGAAGAGGGCTCGCAAGACGCGCTCGAGGATGGCCGCAGTCAGGTTGGGAGCGCCCGATCCCACGCCCACGACCTCGGCCTGGAAGACATGCGCGACCGCTCGTCTGGAGACGTAGATGGAGGCAGGCAGCAATCCGGCAACCACGACGAGCCAGAGCAGGTTCGTTGCCCCTGCCACCCACACGACCCAGATGAGGATGAAATAAAGGCTCAAGGCCAAGCGCCCAGCCCGTCGTGGCCGCGGCATCGTTCCAATCGCTGCTTCGGCCTCCAATGCAGTCGACTGGGGGCTTTTCCACACCGCGTAGAGCCCCAGGACCAGCAGGCCAACCCCTATCATGTAGACGAGCAAGTGCACCGCTTCCGGTGAGACGCCCATCGCCCGCAACACATTGGCCAGTGCCCAACCGAAGGCGAACACGACGGCGGCAGCGGTGATGCTGCGGGTCCAGAAGCCGGCTGCCATGTCATCCATGGCAACGAACCGGAAGGGTTCAGGCGCTCCGCCTTCCTCGACCGGGTACAGCAGGACCAGCAGGACGAGGCGCACAACCAGGACGAAGGTGATCGCCAGCATGACGGCCAGCACCATCGACTGGAACGGTGCCGGCCAATGGAACAGCAGGAACGATCCGATGGCGCCGGCGGCGAATGCGACGATACCGCCCAGTTCGGGGAGGAACCGCCACCACAGCACCATCAGCCGCGCCCGGGCGCTTGCAAGCGTCATCTCGTCCTGGCGCTCCGGCCGCCACCCGACGGTTCGGCCATAGAGCCAGCGCGCGACAACACCCAGAGCGATACACAAGCCTCCAAGCAGCAGGAACACCAGCGGGCTGCGCTCGCCCGCCGACTCACGCAAATTCCGCCATCCCTGCCTCAAATCGGGCGGCAGGCGGCCGGGGGCGGCAGACAGTGCCTCGAAATGATTGCGGATGAAAACGAGCCGCTGGGCCAGGAACGCGGCCGGGTCGTCCGCCGGCCCGACATTCGTCGGCGTCGCATGCTCTGCGCGTTGAGTCGCCAGCCATTCCTGGATGGCGGGGTCGGACAAAAGCGTCAGCAGCTCCTCGACCTTGGGGGAGGCGATCTCGTCGGGCTCGGCCGCCGAGGCCGCAGGGGCGGGTCCGGAGAGGCCGACAAGGACAACCAGTGCCGCGACGAGCAGACTCCGTATCATGCCATCCTTCATTCAGTATAACCCGGTGGCACCTTGGACCAGGCGAGGCCGGCGCTAGACATGTCGTGGCCGAGATTGAAGAGGGCGTTCATATAGTCGCGATCGAACGGCTCGGGTTCCTTCATGTCGAAGCTCTCGGGAACCCAGATGGCGTTGAAATCGACCCCGTCCCGCCTGGCCGAGGCGTAGATGCGGTAGAGGTCGCCGATGCCCTGGTTCTTGATGAGAGAGGCGAGCGACTTGCTGGCGAGCGAGGCGAGCTTCGGCTTGACGGCGCTCCACTCGGGCTCGACCTTGCCATTGCGGATGATGTAGACGGCCCGCTTGCGCTTGCCGCCCGTCGCCTTGTCGATGTCGTGGGCGGTCAAGCTGGATGGCGTCAGGAACACCTGGTTGGTGGTGCCGCCGTCCACGTGCAGCTCGTCGTAGGTTTGCCCGTCGGCGAGAACGCCGATGCGCACCGGCGGAAAGATGCCGGGGATGGATGCCGAGGCTACCACGATGTCTTCTATGAGTGCCCGGCGTCCGGGGTCCGGGCTGGAGGCAATCGAGCCGATGTCCCACACCACCGGCCGCTCGGCATCGATGTTGGTGGTGCCGATCAGGAGGCGTCGCCCCTTGGCATGTTCGGAGGCGATGGCGGCGACAAGCTGGTCGTCGATGTACCTGGTCACGAGGCTGCGAAGCGGCGTATCGTCGGCGAGCGAATCGCTGCCGAGGGCGAGAAGGATGCCCTTCTTCCTGTAGATATCCTCGCCCGAAATCGCCGTATAGGCCTCCCGCAGTTCGTCGTCGTATGCGGGGCCGAGAAAGGCGAACGGCGCGATGAGGGAGCCGGTGCTGATGCCGGGCACGAGGTCGAAGTTCGGTCGTGTCCC
>CAYMHN010000511.1:0-3127 GCA_964390235.1 uncultured Candidatus Competibacteraceae bacterium | reverse complement strand
CGTTGCCTTGCCCTGCCAGCTTCAGGCGCAGACTGAACCAGAGCACGGCCAGGATGGCCCAGCCGACTGACGGGAAGCTGTTAAGAAAGGTAAGCAGGCGCCGCTCGACCGCCTCCTCGATGATCGGAAAGCTGCGTGTCGCCACACCGATCGTCAGTGCGATGAGCATGGCACAGGCGACTGCCAGACCGACCCGCAGGAAGCTGATCGCCGCGTGCTGCATCAGACGTGGATCGTGGAAAAAGGCCAGCAGCTGCGTGGCAACCGCTTGCGGACCCGGCATGACGAAAGCCGGCAGGTCGCGCGCGAACAGCCACCACGCAGCGATGATCAGCACCACGGTCCCGTCCGTGACCGCGTGCTGCATGGCGCGCTGCCGCCAGGTGAGCGGGTCAGTCACGGGCGAACCTCCGGCTCAGGCTGCGCTGCAGAGGCGCAAAGAAAAGCACCTCGGCAAGATAGACGAACAAGATGATGAAGCCTATGACCGCGAAGATGGTCTCGGTGTCGAACTCCTGCCGGGCGACGTTCAGCAAATAGCCGACACCGGCATTGCCGCCGAACAGTTCCGCCGTCAGCACGACTTTCCAGGACACCCCGAAGGCGGTACGTAGCGTGGCGAAGAAATACGGGACCAGCATCGGTACCGTCAGTTTCCAGAACCGACGGAATGGATCGCGGGTCAGGCTCCGACCGAGTTCGCCGATCTCCCGGTCGAGTTCGGTCAGGCCGGTACGGATGTTGATGATGGCAAACGGAATCAGGATCATGGTGACCGCGAATATCACCGTCACCGAGGTGACGCCGAACCACAGGATCGCCAGGAACAACCAGCCGATGCCCGAGAACGCATTCAGAAACGGCGTCAGCCGCTCGTCGATGAAGCCGCGCAACAGCCACAGATGATGGGCTGCCAGTGCCGCTGTCAGACCGATGAAGAACGAGATGACGATTGCCGACGAGACATGCCCGAGCGAGATGAACAGCTGGGTACGCAGCGCCGGCACGATCATGAAGTCGAGCATGCGTCCGGCCACCAGTTCGGGACCGGGTAGCTGGTAGACTGGTATGACCCGGCTGTAGCCCCACCAGGCAAGCAGGGCCGCGAGCACGAATAGATTCGCTACCCAGCGCTGGCGCGAACGGTCGCGCCGGCGCTGCGGGTCCCGCAGCGCCGCGCGACTGGCTGGAAACGGGGGCACTGCGTGGTGTCTTACTCGTACAGCGCATGCTCCCAGACCACCTCGGCTACCGGCTCGAAAGGCACGGTCAGCACTCCGAGGTCGGTGGCCTCGCGCCAGAGGATGTCGATCGCCTGGAGGTCATCCTGACTGAGATAGACCGGAATGCTCGAAAAGGTCGAAAACCAGGTGTGGAAGAATTCGGGATCGACGCCTTCGGCGGCACCGACCGCAGCGAACACTGCTTCGGGATTTTCCAGCGCATAATCGACCGAGGCACGAAATAGCCGCAGAAACTCCTGATAGGCCTCGGGGTCGGCCTGGAGCCTGTCGGAATAGCCGGCCAGCACGGCCGACACCATCCGGATTCCGAATTTGCTCGATAGCGCTTCCGCCGTCTGGGCGATCGGGCGGAAATCGCCGGTCCGCATGGCTTGGTAGGCCTGGGCATGGATCAGGGTTGCCGCATCGACGTTACCCGAGGACAGGGCAGCCGGCATGGCGGGCGCCGGCATCTCGACGAATTCGACCGTGCCGCCGGTCGTCGAAACATCGTAATCCCAGGCGTGATTGAGCGCGATGCGGATCAATGTGATGCCAGCCGAACCAATCGAGTAGACCGCCAATCGGTGACCGCGCAGATCGTCCAGGTCCTGAATGTCGCTGTCGGCCCGCACCCAGATGCCGGCACCCTGGCCTGATTCGTGGTAACGCAGAGCAGTGCCGACGATCTCCAGCCCCAGACCGCGGGCATTGCCACGTGGCACCGCCATGGCCGCCGTCTGGACTACGTCGAAAGTCTTTGCCGCGGTCGCCTGTATTAGCGCCGGAATGTCGAGCGGTGTCAGTTCAACACGCACCAGGTCGGATGAAACCAGGCCCTCACGTAGCGCATGAAGCGCCGCCTCGTGGCTCGGGTCGGCGAGATAGCCGAAGCGGATGACCCGTTCCTGGGCCAGCGCCGAGGACGAAGTAATTGCAATGGCCAGGGCCAGTATGTGACGCAACATGAAATCATCTCCTCGTTATTGAGTATTGTCTTGCTCGATGGCTGGTCGAGCTATTCGGGTGTTTCCCCCATCTCCTTGAACAGGCGCAGCAGCTCCCGCCGCCGGTCGAGCAAGCGCTCGTCACCGAGCACATCTCTCGGTCGGGGTTGGATCACCGTCAGAATGGATGCGACCTGTGACGGCTTGTTCGACATCACCACGATACGGTCGGCGAGATAGAGTGCCTCGTCCATGTCGTGGGTGACGAAAATCACGGTCTTGTCGGATTGTTCCCACAACTCGATGATCTGATCTCGCAGGCGCAAACGGGTGTTGGGATCGAGGGCCGAAAACGGCTCGTCCATGAGGATGATTTCGGGATCGAGCGCCAGCGCCCGTGCAATCGCCACTCGTTGCCGCTCGCCACCCGACAGCATCAGTGGCATCTTGTCGAGATCCTTGCCGAGTCCCACCTTCTCCAACTGCGCGTGGGCACGCGCTTCACGCTCGGTTCTCGGTATATCGGGGCGCCGCATTTCGAGGCCGAACGCGGCGTTGCCGAGTGCGTTGCGCCACGGTAGCAGCCGCGGCTGCTGAAATACATAGGCGAGTCGATCCCAGGCGGCGGCCGGCATGAGTCCGTCGACCGTTATGCACCCGTCCTGCATGGGCAGCAGCTCGCCCAGCAGCCGGAGCGCCGTCGATTTCCCGCAGCCGGATGGTCCCAGCAGGCAGACGAACTCGCCGGGTGCCACGTCGAAGGTAATGTCGTCGTAGATCGGCGCACCACCGAGGCGCACATCGCCAACGTGCCGCCCGTTGTCGAGGCCGGGGAGGACATGTTCACTCATCCGTGCGTGCCGCTGCGTCTGGCCGGCTACTTCGAAGACCAGGGCTGGTGTGACACCCACACGGGAGTCTGGGATTTCGGCGACTGCACGCCCCCGTTGCCCGCCA
>CAYMHN010000510.1:0-3139 GCA_964390235.1 uncultured Candidatus Competibacteraceae bacterium | reverse complement strand
AAGCCCAGCGCACCGACGCGAGTCTCCGCTTCCTCCGAGTTCTCGGAATAACCCCCCAACCGTTGAACACGGACACCGACAATCAGCTGTTCAGCCCGGTCGAGTGGCGTCTGTTTCGGTTCACGACCGTGCTGTTCACCAGCGTCGTCCTGGCCGGGCTGGTGGGCATCATCGTCTGGATTTTCGCGAAAACCCTGGCCGTATTCTACAACCTGCTCCTGCCGCTGTCCGTGGCTGGCATACTCGCTCTGGTGCTGTATCCGGTAGTGGACTTTCTTCAGATCCGGCTTCGACTACCCCGCGTGGTGGCCATCGGAGTCCTGTTGACAGGTTTTGCCGCTGGGCTAGTCGGGTTCATTTTCCTGTTCGTTCCCATGGTGATGAATCAGGCCGCCGAGTTTGCCGAAGTCGCGCTCAGGATCATCGCGAACTGGCAGGAGAGCATGGCCCGCTACTTCCCCGGGCTGGCCTCGATGGTGTCGGCACGTCTGGAAGGCGGAGATCTCGATGCGATCCTGCCCGATCTGGACAATACAGGAAAGACCATCCTGTCCTACCTCGGGCTGTTGGTCGGACTCGGTTTCGTTCCCCTGTTCCTGTTCTTCACCCTGCTGTCGGGGGAGCAACTTCGCGTCCAAGCCACTGAGGTACTCTCGGTATTCAACCCCGGGACGCAGAAGAAAGTACTGTATTTCTTGGATGTCTTCGTGGGATACGTCACCACCTTCTTCCAGGGCCAACTGATCATCGCCGTAATCATGGGCGCCATGTATGCCGCCGGCTTCACCCTGGTCGGCCTGAAAGCCGGGTTACTGATCGGAATGGTTCTGGGGCTACTGAATGTCGTCCCCTTCCTCGGCACACTGATCGGTCTGCTCGTCGTGCTGCCAATGGCCTATTTCCAGTCTGATGGAGGCATACAGTTGCTCTCCCTCACACTGCTCGTGTTCGCAGTGGTGCAGTTGGTGGAAAGCTGGTTGCTGACCCCGAAGATCATGGCGGATCGCTCGGGGCTACACCCCGCTCTGGTGGTGATTTCAATCTTCTTCTGGGGCATCGCGCTCGGCGGAGTCATCGGAATGATCCTCGCCGTTCCCCTGACCGCGTTCCTCGTTACCGTCTGGAGTCAGACAAAAGCGAGCTTGTCGCGCACCCTGGATACTCGCGACGAGGCTTGAAACACCTGAATACAGCAAGCCGCGAGGCACCCGTCTCTCTACGGTTTATGTGCGCTATCGTACAGACCGAGCGAAAGTATTCCGGGTAATTTTCAACACAGGACCAAGGTGTTATCGAGGAGATCAAATGAACGCAGGTACGATGATAGCCACCACCCTGATCATGGCCGGAGTCATGGGTGTGGTCGTCGGGAGTTTCAGCCATACCGGGGCGACTCGGGAAGCCCAGAGAGATCCGGTCTATCCGGCCGTGTGGCTTGACGGCGATAGGGGCTGGCGTACTAGCGAACCAGGCATGCGCTACGCAGCGGGCGGCGTCGGTAAGGGCGAACCTACCGGACTCGATGCCTTGTTCCAATTGCACTTGCTGGTCGCGACGCAGGTCAGCGGCAATTATCTATGGACAATCCAGGCGAACATTCCGGGTTCGCATCAATCCCGGCTGGATTTCACTGACGCTGACAGCGGTCGCCTTGCAGCCGATGCACTAAGTGAAAACGCTCGAGATTCGCTTCAATTCAGAGCCATGCAACATCTGTGCGCTATCGAACAGCTACCTGCCACGGCGTGTTACCGAAAGATTCATCAATCGCCAGGAGCATGATTCTGTTTGGCAACGGTCTGAACCAAAAATAGGCGAGGAGCCGCCGCTTTTCACGCCAAGCATGCATTTGATGCAGGGCTTACGGCCACCTTGCGCCTCTCGAATCCAGGCACCCGATCACCGGTTTGGCTATTATTGAGTGTGAGTTCCGCCACTGGAGAATTCGCCGTGAACGATCCGATCCACACCCTGCCCAAAGTCGAGCTGCATATGCACATCGAGGGTTCGCTGGAGCCCGAACTGATGTTCGCCCTGGCCGAACGCAACGGCGTACAGCTGCCCTATGCCTCGGTCGAGGAGGTCCGCCAGGCCTACCGGTTCAGCGATCTGCAATCATTTCTGGACATCTATTACGCTGGGGCCAATGTCCTGCTCAAGCATGCCGACTTCTACGACATGACCCGGGCGTATCTGCTCAAGTGCCGGGAACAGAACGTCCGCCATACGGAAATCTTCTTCGACCCGCAGACCCATACCGACCGCGGCGTGGCCTTCGAGACCGTCATCCACGGCATCAGCGACGCCCTGCGCGACGGCGAGCGCGAACTCGGCGTCAGTTCCAGATTGATCCTGTGCTTTCTGCGCCATCTCAGCGCGGCGGCGGCCATGCGCACCCTGGAACAGGCCCTACCCTACCGCGATCGGATCATCGGCGTCGGCCTGGACTCCTCGGAACTCGGCCACCCGCCCGAGAAGTTCAGGGAGGTGTTCGATCGGGCGCGCGCCGAGGGCTTCAAGACCGTCGCCCATGCCGGCGAGGAAGGGCCGCCGGACTACATCTGGCAGTCCCTGGACCTGCTGCACGTGGAGCGCATAGACCATGGCGTGCAGTGCGTGCATGACGAACTGCTGATGCGTCGATTGCTGGACAGCCATGTTCCGCTCACGGTCTGCCCGCTGTCCAACATCAAGCTCTGCGTGTTCGACCGGCTGGAGGACCACAATCTCAAGGAATTGCTGGATTACGGGCTATGCGTGACCGTCAACTCCGACGACCCGGCCTACTTCGGCGGCTATATCGAGGAGAATTTCCACGCCGTCCAGCAGGCCCTGAAGCTGAACAAGAACGACCTCTACCAGCTGGCCCGCAACGCCATCAAGGCGTCCTTCCTGGACGGCGACGCCAAGGGGCGTTTGTACAATGAACTACTGGACTGGCGAGACGCCGCCTGAGCTCCCGGGAGCGCCGCACCCCAGCGCGGCACGGCCGGTTCGACGTCACGCCAGAAACCGCGCAAGAACACCTGGATCGACATTGCCGCCGCTGATCAGCACCCCGACGCGCTGGCCGGCGCAAGGCCAGGCCCCGGTGAACGCCGCCGCCGCGGCCAGACAGCCGGTCGGTTCGACCACGATC
>CAYMHN010000509.1:0-3150 GCA_964390235.1 uncultured Candidatus Competibacteraceae bacterium | reverse complement strand
CAAGTCCGACCAGGTGGTGCGCGGCTCGACCGTGCTGCCGAACGGCACCGGCAAGAGCGTGCGGGTCGCCGTGTTCGCCCAGGGCGACAGCGCCGACGCGGCATTGTCCGCCGGCGCCGATGTGGTGGGCTTCGAGGATCTGGCGGAACAGGTCAAGGCTGGCCAGCTCGACTTCGACATCGTCATTGCGACCCCGGACGCCATGCGCCTTGTGGGCCAGCTCGGCCGCATACTGGGACCGCGCGGCCTGATGCCCAACCCCAAGACCGGCACGGTGACCGCCGATGTCACCACGGCCGTGCAGAATGCCAAGGCGGGTCAGGTCAGCTACCGTACCGACAAGGGCGGCATCATTCACTGCACCATAGGCAAGGTCGGCTTCGAGCCCGGGCAGTTGCAGGAAAACTTGCAGGCTTTGTTGAGTGACCTGCAAAAGGCCAAGCCGTCGGCATCGAAAGGCATCTATATGCGCAAGATCACCCTGTCGACCACCATGGGTCCAGGCGTGCCGGTCGATATGTCCAGCCTGTCCTATTGAATGGTTTGACGTGTCCGGTGGGGGCCGGGCGCGAGTAGTGGCTTTGGGCAAGGGGGGTGGCTGTACGCGCCCCGCTGCGTCAAAGACCGCAGGTGCTGTAGAGCTTAATCCGTCGTGCTGGCACGGCGGCCTGCGCAGACGGTTGCCCTCTCCGGATCAGGCGAGGCTGCCGTGAGTAACCATGGATCGAGCGATCGACCTTATCCGGGAGACTATCAATGAGTTTGACGCTGACTGAGAAACAAGCCGTTGTTGCCGAAGTTTCCGAGGTCGCCAGAAGCGCCCATTCCGCGATTGCCGCGGAGTACCGTGGCTTGAAGGTGAGCCAGATGACCGATTTGCGTGCCAAGGCGCGCGCGTCGGGCGTTTACCTGCGGGTCGTCAAGAACACCCTGGCCAAGCGCGCGTTGGCGGACACCGAGTTCGACTGCTTGCGCGATGCTCTGGTCGGACCGCTGGTGCTGGCTTTCTCCCGGGATGATCCGGGCGCGGTCGCGCGCGTGTTCAAGGACTTTCTGAAACAGAAAGAGAACGACAAGCTGGTCATCAAGACGCTGGCGGTTGGTGGCCGAGCACTGCCGCCTTCGGAACTTGACCGGCTGGCCAATATGCCGACCCGCGAGCAGGCGCTGAGTACCCTGCTGGCCTGCATGCGGGCGCCGCTGGACAAGCTCGCCCGTACCCTGAACGAGGTGCCGGGCAAGCTGGTGCGGACCGTGGCTGCGGTGCGCGACCAGAAAGAACAACAGGCGGCCTGAACGGTTTCGTCAATCCGGAACTTAATCCAAAATCAGTTGAATACGGAGTCAAGACAATGGCTGTAACGAAACAAGAGATTCTGGACACCATCGGCAATATGACGGTCCTGGAAGTCGTGGACCTGATTGCCGCGATGGAAGAGAAATTCGGAGTCAGTGCCGCGGCGGCGGTCGCCGCCGTGCCGGCCGCTGGCATGGGTGGTGCCGCGGCGGAAGCCGAAGCGGCGGAAGAGCAGACCGAATTCGATGTCGTGATGACCAGCTTCGGTGAGAAGAAAGTCAACGTCATCAAGGTGGTTCGCGCCCTTACCGGGCTGGGCCTGAAGGAAGCCAAGGATCTGGTCGAGGGTGCGCCCTCGACGGTCAAGGAAGGGGTGTCCAAGGATGAGGCCGCCGACATCAAGAAGCAGCTTGAAGAGGCCGGTGCGACTGTCGACGTCAAATAAGCATCGTCCGGACCTACCCGCTTTCGGCTTGCGGGCCGAAGGCTGCAAACAGGCTGGCGGTCCTGTACCGCCGGCCTCTATCTGTTGTACGGCAGTGTGTACCGATTTATGCCCAGTTCGGTCGTCATGACGGCATCAGTATACGTTCTTTCCACGCTTTGGGTGTCGTCGAGCCCACGATTGAGGAACCCCGATGGCTTACACGTTCACTGAAAAAAAGCGGATACGCAAAGATTTCGGCAAGCGCCCGAGCATTCTCGAAGCGCCTTATCTGCTAGCGATCCAGCTGGACTCCTACCGCGAATTTCTCCAGGCCGGGATCGACCCACTGCGGCGTCGCGACGCGGGCCTGCACGCGGCTTTCAAGTCGGTGTTCCCGATCAGCAGCTATTCCGGCAACGCCGTGCTGGAATATGTCAGTTACCGTTTTGGCGAACCGGCATTCGACGTGCGCGAGTGCCAGTTGCGCGGTTTGACCTACGCGGCTCCGCTGCGGGTCAAGTTGCGACTGGCGATCCTGGACAAGGATGGCGAAGCCGGTGCCCAGTCCATCAAGGACGTGCGCGAGAACGAGGTCTACATGGGTGAAATGCCGTTGATGACCGAGAACGGCACTTTCGTCATCAACGGTACCGAGCGGGTCATCGTCTCCCAGCTGCACCGCTCGCCCGGGGTGTTTTTCGACCATGACAAGGGCAAGACGCATTCGTCCGGCAAACTGCTGTTCTCGGCCCGGGTCATCCCCTACCGGGGCTCCTGGCTGGATTTCGAGTTCGATGCCAAGGATCTGCTGTTCGCGCGTATCGACCGGCGTCGCAAACTGCCGGTCACGGTATTGTTGCGCGCCCTGGGCTATGATACCGAGAAGATGCTCGACCTGTTCTTCGAGAGCAATGTGTTTCACCTGGACGGAGATCGGGTGCGCCTGGACCTGGTGCCCGAGCGTTTGCGCGGGGAAACCGCCAGCTTCGATATCCGGATCGACGACAAGGTGCTGGTCGAGGCGGGCCGCCGGGTGACGGCCAAGCATGTCCGCGATCTCAACAAGGCCGAGGTCAAGAGCCTGGAAGTGCTGCCGGACTATCTATGGAGCAAGACCCTGGCGCACGATGTCGTCGATCCCGAGACCGGCGAAGTCCTGGCGCAGGCCAATGACGAGCTGAGCCAGGATCAGCTCGACAAGATCCTGGCCGCCAGGATCGGTGAACTGCGGACCCTGTATGTCAACGATCTCGACCGCGGCCCGTATATTTCCAATACCCTGCGCACCGATCTGACCCGCAGTCAGCTGGACGCACAGATCGAAATCTACCGGATGATGCGCCCCGGCGAGCCGCCTACCAAGGAAGCCGCCCAGACCCTTTTCCACAACCTGTTCTTCTCCGACTAACGCTATGACCTGTCCTCG
>CAYMHN010000508.1:0-3159 GCA_964390235.1 uncultured Candidatus Competibacteraceae bacterium | reverse complement strand
CTGCACCTCGCCCATGCCGACGGGCGCTTCCCCGCCAAACCATTGACGACACCCTGTGCTACCGAGTAACAATGAACACCTGCGTCGCTTCGCTCCGACTGCCCCGGCCGAATGGGCGTGGAATCGGTGGCCGGATGCGGCTGGAATCACCGGCCGGATGGTGCTGGAATCGGTGGCCGAATTACGTGGAATGCGCACGCTGAGTTCGCAACCGATCAAGCCGGCCGCCACCGGCTGATCCCGGGTTTGCGGAAGTTCGCGGATTGAAAGTCTAAACCGTTGGGTTACCGGTTAATGTTGGAACGGATACGGGATAACGCTGGTCGGTGACGGCGGAGGGAGGGTTGGCATTCGTCGCCCGAACCAGCGCCAGCAGCGCGTCTGCGGCGGCGGACAAGGGATAGCGCTTGCGCATGATGATGCCCAACTCGCGCTCGATGGTCGGCTCGACCAGGGGCCGCCGGTCGATACCTTCGGCCGCGATCTGACGGAAGCTCAGCGCCGGCAGTACGCCGATACCGACACCGGCGGCCACCATCCGCCCGACCGTGGCGATCTGGCTGACCTCGCAGAGGATATCCAGCGACTCGCCGACCTCGGCCATCACCTCGTCGATGGCCTGGCGCACGCTCGACAGGCGGTTGATGCCGATGAAGGGATAGTCCGCCAGCCGTGCCCATGGAACCCGTTCGAATTCCAGCAGCGGATGACCGAGCGGGCAGACCGCCACGAAGTGGTCCATCAGCAAGGGTTCGAAAACGAGATCGTCGGTGCCCGCGGGCGGTACCGAAAACCCGAGATCCGCTCGTCCTTCCCGCACCAACTGGGCCACCTGGTCGGCGAGAACATCGTGCAGGCCCAGGTTGATCTGCGGATATCGCTCCCGGAACTCGGCCATAACGCTTGGCAGGACCCCGGCAGCCATGGTCGGCAGCGCCGCCAGGGTGACCTTGCCGCGCTGCTTCAGAAACCGCTCGTTCAGATCGACGAACGCCTCCGTCCAGTCGTTCAGCAGCCGGATGGCCACCGGCAGGAACGCTTCCCCTTCCGGCGTCAGCGAAAGCTGGCGGGTGGTGCGCGCGAACAAGGGCCCGCCCACGGTCTCTTCCAGTTTGCGGATCGCGATGCTGAGCGCCGGCTGCGACAGATGGATCCGCTCGCCGGCCTCGGCCAGGCTTCTGGATCGGGCCACCGCGACGAAGGCACGTAGCTGTTGGATGCTGGGATTCATTTAAAAAATATAATAAAACATAAAAACGTTTAAATATACAAAATTAAACCCGCCCTTTAGTATCGGGTTTAGCAATACTGAAGCTTCGGTATCGCAAAACTAATCACATGGCTATTACCGAGTCCGACCAAGCGGGCTGTGGAGAAGATTGATGAAGAAACTACTTATCGCTGCCGTGGCCAGTTCCGCGGTATTCGCCGCCGCCAATGGGGCACAGGCCCAGGAACGGCTGCTGATCGGCTCGACGTCGAGTTCATCCAGCCACTACGGCTATTTCGTCGCGGTCAATCAGATCATCAACGGCAACCTGGACGGCGTCAGTTCCTCGGTGGTCGAGACCGGCGCCACGGTGGACAACCTGCGTCGCCTGTCGCGCAATCAGATCGACCTCGGTCTGGTCACCACCAACACCGGCTATCACGCCTATGTCGGCGCCGAGGACTTCGCCGGTCGTCCGGTGGACAACCGCCTGCTGTGGGTCTATACGGTGGCGCCGCAGATCGTCGTGGTCCGCGAGGATTCGGGGGTGACCGAGATGGCGGGCCTGACAGGCGTGCGCTTCAATCCGGGCATTACCGGTTCGGCCACCGAGAAGACCACCGAAGCGGTGATGCAGACCCTGGGCATCGCGCCCGACTATGTGCGCGGCTCCACCACCGACGTGGTCGACGCCATCAAGGACAATCGCATTGCCGGCTACGCCAAATCCGGCGTGGGTAACCGGCTGGACGGTTCGACCATGGATGTGGCCACCTTCACCCCCATCCGCGTGCTCACCCTGGATGACGAGCAGACCGCCGCCCTGCGCGAGCAGATGCCGGACATCAGTGTCATCGACATTCCCGCCGGCGCCGGTGAGGGCATCCCCGCTTTCCGGACCTGGGCGTTCGGAGTCGCGGTCCACGCCAGCCCGGACCTGAGCGAGGAGACCGCCTACCGGATCGTCAAGGCCGTGATGGAGAATCCGGAGCCGCAGGCCAATGCCTTCTCCGCGGTGCAGGATGTCGATCTCGCCGAGCTGACGCTCAAGGTCGGCACCGTGCCGTTGCACCCCGGTGCCGCCCGGTATTTTCGGGAACAGGGCCTGGACATTCCCGACGCCCTGAACCCGGCGCAGTAAGGGGCGTATCGAAATGACGATCGTGCGCGAGCACCTCACGCGATTGCTGGCCCTGACCCTGGGCGGGCTGATTCTATACACTTCGGCGGTCGGCCCGTTCGAGAGCCTGGTCCAGCGCAGCGTGTTTCTCGCGCTGGTCATTCTGCTCGGTCTGACCATCTACCCCTTGTGGGCCAATACCCGCTGGCGCCCGTTCGGCATCGCCATCGACCTGGTCCTGGCGGCCGGCGCCGTCACCGCCTGCGGCTTCGTGGCGGTCCATTACGATCGAATTCTCAGGGAGCTGCCCTGGGCGTCCACCACCGACCTGCTGATGACGGGTGTCCTGTTGCTGGCCATCCTGGAACTCTCCCGGCGAGCCATCGGCATCATCTTCCCGTTGCTGGTGGTGGCGGGAATCGCCTATGCCTATTTCGGCAATCTGATCCCCGGTACCCTCGGACATCGCGGTTTCGACGCGGCGTTCATCACGGAAACGATCTTCCTGGGCGATCTGGGGGTCTGGGGCATGCTGGTGGGGGTGGCGGCCACCACCATCGCCGGCTTCGTCCTGTTCGGCTGCCTGCTGCTGCACACCGGCGGCGGTCAGACCTTCATCGATCTGTCGCTGCGGATCAGCGGTCGCACCCCCGGCGGCGCCGCCAAGGTGGCCACGGTGGCCTCCGGCCTGTTCGGCATGGTCAGCGGCAGCGCCGTGGCCAACGTCGCCACCACCGGCAATTTCACCATCCCGATGATGAACCGGCTCGGCTACCCGCGACCGTTCGCCGCGGGTGTCGAGGCGGTGGCCTCCACCGGTGGGCAGATC
>CAYMHN010000507.1:0-3159 GCA_964390235.1 uncultured Candidatus Competibacteraceae bacterium | reverse complement strand
CCCATGTCGTGGACGAACACCGACCGCAGGATATTGGCGTTCTCCGGCTGGGTGATGAAACCGAACAGATCGCGGGTGGAGCAGAACTTGAGGGGGATTTCGGCGCCGCGCACATGGCACTGCCCCTTGGGTCCGGGAAAATGCTTGATGAACATGCCGCACATATGGCAGCTGTCGCCGTCCTCGATCGGCAAGGGCAGTTGCATGGCAAGGGACTCGGACTCGCGCCCGCAACCCACCAGACCGACCAGGGGCATCGATCCGATCAGCCGCAGAACATACCGTCGTTTCACCATCTTCTCCTCACGCTTCCCGCCGCCCGAACAACCAGGCCGCCAGACCGAAGGGCAGCGCCACCCAGGCCAGCTGCACCGCCAGCAGCAGACCGGCCGAAAATTGATCGCCGATGGACAGCAGACCGGTATAGGAGCGGGCCACCTCGAAGCCGGTCAGATTGACCAGCCGGAAGACATCGGTGGGGTTGGCCAGCAGCAGCCAGGGCAGCACGTTCTGTCCGATCGAGCCGCCGGTGGCGACCAGCAGGCCCAGCAGCGCCAGGTCGAAGACCAGCACCAGCAGAAACCAGAGGATCAGGGCCAGACCGGCGGCCTTGGCCTTTTCCGTGACCAGTACGCTGAGCACATAGGCCAGCGCCACGAAAGCCCAGCCCAGCAGGCTGGCGGAGACGATGAACAGACCCAGCGCCCATAGCAGCTCCGGGCCGGTGGTCCGGTCGGAGAACCCGGCGATCACCAGACCCGCCGTGCCAAAGCCGAGCAGGGTGGACAGGGCCAGGATGGCGCCATGGCCGAGAAACTTGCCGGCCAGCAGCTGGAAGCGGTTCAACGGGTAGCTCAACAGCAGCAGCAGCGTCCCCTGTTCCTCCTCGCCGACCACGCTGTCATAGGCCAGAAACAGGGCGATCAAGGGAATCAGAAACACCGCCAGACTGGCCAGGCTGACGATGGTGGTGGCCAGGCCGGTGAACCCCACCGCGCCCGAGGCGGCCGCGCCGAAATACGCCAGACCCAGGGCCAGCAGGGCGAACACCAGGGTGATGGCCAGCACCCAGCGATTGCGCAGCCCGTCGCGGAATTCCTTGCCGGCGACCGTGAGGATGGCGTTCATGGCGACTCTTCCTGGTGGGTGCCGAAGTGGCTGTACAGGGTGGCCAGCGATGGCGGTTCCAGCTCGATGTCCTCGACCGTCGGCTCGGCCAGCAGCCGGCGCAGCAGTTCCATCTTGTCGGCGGCCGGCACTTGCAGTTCCAGCTGGCAGCCGTTGAGCCGCCGCATCGGGACGCCGGCCGGCGGTTGCGGCCAGTCGCTCCCCTCCAAGCAGCCCCGTACCCGGATGGTCAGCGGCAGGCTGGACCGAGCGCGCAGCTCGGCCAGACTGCCCGCCGCCAGCAGTCGGCCATGGCCGAGTATCGCGGCCCGATCGATATGCGGTTCGACATCGGCCAGCACATGCGAGGACAGCAATACGCTCACCCCTCGGCTGCGCAGCGCATCGAGCAGGGCATAGCAATCGCGGGTGGCGACCGGGTCCAGACCCACGGTGGGTTCATCCAGCAGCAGCAGACGCGGCTCGCCGAGCAGGGCCTGGGCCAGACCCAGGCGCTGGCGCATGCCCTTGGAATAGGTCTTGACCCGGCGCTCCGCGGCTTCGACCAGACCCACCTGTTCCAGCAGTTGGTCGGCGCGGGCGGTGGCCACCCGCTTCAGGCGAGCGCAGTAATGCAAGACCTCGCGCCCGCTGAGCTGGCGGTAGAAGCTGACGTTCTCCGGCAGATAACCGAGTCGGCCGCGCAACTCGGCCGCGCCAGGCCCGCGGGGGTCGGCGCCGAATACCGTCACCCGGCCGGTATCGGCCCGGATCAGACCCGGGATCAGCTTCATCACGGTGGTCTTGCCGGCGCCGTTGTGGCCCAGCAGACCCAGCACCTCGCCCGGACGCAGCTGCAAATCGAGCCCGTCCAGCGCCGTCACCGACCCGTAGGTCTTGCTCACCTGCTGCAATTCAACGACATTCATCCTTCCCACCTCACCCCTCACCGCGTGCAGCGCCCGGCGGCGTCATCAAGGGCGCGCTGTCGCGCACCCCCAGGGGGCGAAACACCGGGAACTGCTGCTGGGCCCAGCGCAGGGTGACCACCGCCGGGCTGTTCAGCAGCAGCTTGGCCTCGGGGTAGCGCCACAGCAGCTTGTCGACCGCGTCATTGGGTTCGTAGGGCTGATCGCCGATGCCGTCGGCGTTCAGATCCCAGCCCAGATAATCGCTCCAGTAATTGCCCACGCCCTCGAACGACCATTCCTGCTCGCGGTTGGCCACGTACTTGACCTGCTCGCGGTTGGCGATGAAGGCGTTGCGATACAGCCGGTTGTTCTCGGAACCGGCGGCCAGCTGTATGCCGATCTCCGAAGCCTCGAAGCGATTGTCATGGATGGTGTTGAACAGCGAATGATAGACGAACAGGGCACGACCCTCGCCACCGGGAACCATGCCATGTTCCCGGTCGCTGCCGCCGGCCCAGCCGGTCACGCCGCTCACCCGGTTGCCGACGATGGTGCTGTAGTTGATGTAGTTCAGCAGCAGGCCGTAGTTGCGATCGTTGACCGAGCGGTTGCCGATCACCTCCAGATTCTGTGACATCATCAGCGCGAAACCGCTGCGGGTGTTCTCGCTGCGGTTGCCGATCAGGCGCCCGTGGTGGGTGAACATGTAGTGCACGCCGTAGCGCAGATCCCGCATGCGGTTGCCGATGATGTCGTTGTGGCTGCTGGTCTCGATGTAGATCCCGTCGCGGGTCTCGCGAATCTGGTTGTCGGCGAACACCCCGTCGCGGACATTGTAGATGCGGATTCCGTCGCCCCGGTCCTGGGAGCGTACCTCCGGATTGCCGCGGATGCGGTTGCCGCGTACCAGGGGCTGGTCGGCATGCCAGAGCCAGATGCCGAAGGCGACGTTGCTGAAGGTGTTGTGGTCGATCCGCACCCGATGGGCGCCCCGGTCGACAAACACCGCGGCGTTCATGGCGGTCAGATCGAAACCCGAGTTGCGCAGTTCCAGCCCGCGCAGGGTGACGTCGGGCGCAACAACGCGCACCACGTCACCCTGGCCCTCGGCGTCGAGTATCGCACCGGGCTGCCCGATCAG
>CAYMHN010000506.1:0-3174 GCA_964390235.1 uncultured Candidatus Competibacteraceae bacterium | reverse complement strand
ACCCGACGGGCGTCGGCGCGCTCGATGGTGCCGATCCGAGGTTCCGGGGTCAGCTCGACGAAGTTGGCCAGCGGCACCGCGCCTTGAGCGGTGGGGATACGCAAGCGCTGCAACTGGTCCAGGCCGCGGCTCTCGGCCGGGAAGCGGACCCGGATATCGACCTCGTCGTCGGTGTCGTCGGGTCGGTATTCGGCCGCCTTGATACCGTTGGTGACCAGTTGCACGGCGCTGCCCACGGTGGCCACATCGACCCCGAACCTGGCCGCCTCGGCCCGGTTCACGCGCAGCGCCCAGTCGATGCCGGGTAGCGGCCGGCTGTCGGTGATATCGACGAAGCCACCGATCCGCGCCATGCCGGCCAGCACCTGTTCGACCGCGGTCGGCAGCAGCTCCGGATAGCGGGAGCCGAACTGCAACTGGATCGGCTTGCCGGCCCCGGGGCCGGCCTGTTGCTGGCGGGCCTCGATGATCAGTCCGGCCAGGTCATCGGTACGACCGCGCACCTCGGCCAGGATCTCGCGGGCCGGGCGGCGCTGTTGCCAGTCGACGAATTCCAGCTGGATCACGCCGATGGCGTCCTCCGGCAGCTCGCTGCTGCGAAACGAGGTACCGCTGCGGGCATAGATAGTGGTGAATTCCGGCATCCCGGCGATGCGCGCCTCGACCTCGCGTAGCAGGGTGTCGCGCTCCTCCACCGACAGATCACCACGGGCCCGCACGTTCAGCGCCGCCTGTTCGGGTTCGACATCGGGGAAGAATTCCACCCCGTGGCCGAACTGCCCGTAGCTACCGTAGGCGCCGACCAGCACCAGCACGGCCAGCAGCACCACCTTGCCGGGATGGCGCAGGGCCAGGCCCAGCAGCCGCAGATAACCGCCGGTGAAGCCGCGGATGCTGGCCAGATCCCCGGTCTCGGCGGCGGCCAGGGCGACCCGTCGGTGTTCGGAATCCGGCGCCTGGCGACCGAACAGCGCGCCCAGGGTGGGCACGAAGATCAGCGCCATGGCCAGCGAGGCGGTCAGGGTGGCGATCAGGGTGATCGGCAGGTATTTCATGAACTCGCCGACCACGCCGGGCCAGAATAATAATGGCATGAAGGCCGCCAGGGTAGTGGCGGTGGATGCCGTGATCGGCCAAGCCATGCGCTGGGCGGCGATGGCATAGGCCTCGCGCCGGTCCAATCCCTCGGCCATCTTGCGGTCGGCCAGTTCGACCACCACGATGGCGCCATCGACCAGCATGCCCACCGCCATGATCAGCGAGAACAGCACCACCATGTTGATGGTCAGCCCGCCCATGGCCAGCACCAGGATGCCGGCCAGAAACGAGCCCGGAATCGCCACCCCGACCAGCCCGGCGGCGCGCACCCCCAGGGCGGCGATGATCACGATCATCACCAGGGCGATGGCGGCGATCACGTTGTTCTGCAAGTCGCTCAGCATGGTCCGGATGTCGCCGGACTTGTCCTGCGAGTAGCTCACCCGGATACCATCCGGCCAGTTGGCGCGCTCGACTTCGACGACGTTCTTCACCTGTTCCACGGTGTCGATGATGTTGGCGCCGATGCGCTTGACCACTTCCAGGGTCACCGCCGGCTGGCCATTGACCCGGGCGTAACCCTCGGGGTCCTTGAAGGTGCGGCGGATGGTGGCCACGTCGCCGAAAGTCACCACCCGGTCGCCGTCGGCAACCAGGGGTAGCTCGGTGACATCGCGCAGGCTCTGGAACACCCCCGGCACCTTGACCGCGAAGCGGCCCTGGCCGGTGTCCAGTGCCCCGGCCGCGACCAGCTGGTTGTTGCGCCCGACCAGGGATAGCACGCTCTCCAGCGACTGGTCGTAGGCTTCCAGTCGCTCCGGGTCGATCAGCACCTCGACCAGATCCTCGCGGTCGCCGGCGATGTCCACTTCCAGCACCCCGGCCAAGCCCTCCAGTTCGTCGCGCAGGGCGCGCGCCCGTTGCACCAGGACACGCTCGGGGACATCGCCGTAGAGGCTGATCACCAGGGCCGGGAACAGCGCCACGTTGACCTCGTTGACCACCGGTTCGTCGGAATCGGACGGCAGCTTGGGCTTGACGATGTCCACCTTGTTACGCACATCGCTCAGGGCCTTTTCGCTGTCGAAGCCGGCTTCGAACTCCAGGGTCACCGAGGCATGGCCCTCGGCGGCGGTGGCGCGCAGTTCCTTCAGTCCCTCCAGCGAGCGCAGCTCCTGCTCCAGCGGCCGCACCAACAGCCGCTCGGCGTCCTCCGGGCTGATGCCCTCGTGGTTGACGCTGACATAGATGATGGGGATGGCGACGTCCGGGTCGGCCTCCTTGGGAATGTTCACATAGGCCGTGGCGCCGGCGATCAGGATCAGCACCAGCACCAGCAGCACGGTGCGGGCATGGTCCAGCGCGGCCTGGATCAGGGCATTCATGAGCGGTCTCCGGGCAGTTCGCCATGTCGGGCATCCGCCGGGTGGACGGCCAGGGCCTGATCCGGCACCGCGTTCACGCTTTGTCCATCATGCACGAAGCCCTGACCCACGGTGATCACCAGGGCGCGTTCGGGCAGACCGGTCAGCCAGAAGCCGCCCGCCGTGGCCCGGACGATCTCCACCGGGTGGAACACCACGGTGCCGTCCAGGTCCACGGTCTTGACCCCCAGTTCACCGGTATTGCCCAAGGCCAGCAGCGCCGGTGACAGATAATGAGCCTGCACGGTGTCGGTGGGAATCCGGACTTCGGCGGTCACTCCGGCGGGCAATCCGGCCTCCGGGTTGGCGACTTCCAGTTCCACCGTGAAGGTGCGGGTAGCCTGGTCGGCGGCGGCGGCGATGTAGCGGATCCGGCCGTTCAGCACCTGGCCGCCCAGCAGTCGGGCGCTGGCCGTGCTGCCGGCTTGCAGCCGGGCGATCTGGTCCTGGCTGACGCTGCCGGTGACGATCAACGGGTCCAGTTCCAGCAGTTCGGCCACCGCGTCACCCATGCCCAGGTAGTCGCCGAGTTCCACCATGCGCCGATCCAGTACTCCGGCGAAGGGCGCCCGCAGCACGGTGTGATCCAGCTCCACCTCGATCCGCCGCAACTGGGCCCGGGCCTGCTCCAGCGCCGCCTGGGCCTGGGCGATCTGGGTCTCCGCCTGCATGCCACGCTCGCCCAGCCGGCGGGCGCCGTCGTATTCCAGCT
>CAYMHN010000505.1:0-3184 GCA_964390235.1 uncultured Candidatus Competibacteraceae bacterium | reverse complement strand
TTCATCGTCGGCTTTCCCGGCGAGACCGAGGCCGATTTCGAGCAGCTGCTGGCGTTTCTCGAGCAGGCGCGGCTCGACCGGGTCGGCTGTTTCGAGTATTCGCCCGTGGCGGGCGCCGCCGCCAATGCCCTGGCCGATCCCGTGCCCGACGAGATCAAGCGGGACCGCTACCAGCACTTCATGGCCACCCAGGCTCGGATCAGCGCTACCAAACTCCAAGCCAAACTCGGCCGGACCATCCAGGTACTGATCGACAAGGTCGATGAGGACGGCGCCGTGGGGCGCGGCTGGGCCGATGCGCCGGAGATCGACGGCGTGGTGCATCTGGAGGATGCCGCCGGCCTGCACCCCGGGCAGCTCGTCTCGGCCCGGGTCACCGGGGCCGATGAGCACGATCTGTGGGCGACGGTACCGGCCTGAGGCCCGGATTCACGACTGCGAGCTACCCGTTCAATCCGGGGCAAAAGGGTGTTTATACATGCTACTGCTTGCAGATATGCCATTTTTATGGCAGTCTTCATGCCATGAAAGCTACCCTCGATACTGCCGGCCGCATCGTTGTGCCCAAGGCGCTGCGGCAGGCCCTCGGCCTGAAGCCCGGCCAGCCGCTGGAAATCCGCGCTGGCGACGGTCGCCTCGAGATCGAGATCGCCCCGACCGCGATGCAACTGAAGAAGCGTGGGAAAGGGGTGGTCGCGGTTCCGGACGCGGAACTTCCCCCGCTAACTGCCGAACAGGTTCGCGACACGCTGGAGCGCGTGCGGCGGTGAAGGCGGCCGACACCAGCCTGGTGGTCGCCGCCTTCGCATCCTGGCACGAAAGTCATGAAGCCGCACGCCGCGCGCTCGACGGCGGCCTGCTGCTCGTCGAGCACTGTGCGCTGGAGACTTATTCCGTACTCACCCGACTGCCGCCTCCACACCGGGCCTCGGGCGTGGTCGTCCGCGATTTTCTGGAGGCGCGATTTCGTGAACCGTTCCTGCGATTGAGCGCGTCAGCCTACAGGGGTTTCATCCTCGGTTTGGCCGGGCACGGCGTGACCGGCGGTTCGGCATATGACGCGCTAGTCGCCGCAACTGTTGCCGACTGCGGTGCCGAACTCTTTACCTGCGACCGGCGCGCACTGGCGGTCTATGAGCGCTACGGCGTCCGGACCCACTTTCCTTGATGACTGGCTTAGGGCGATTGCCGGAGAGGTAAATCTCCCCTCACGTCGCCGGCAACTGCTCGGGCGGCCTGCCCGGAGGCAGACTCTGCGGCCAGTGACCGCCGGCCTGCATGTGCAGATGCACATCGCGCTGCGGGAAGGGAATCTGTATGCCCTGCTCCTTGAAGGCATACCAGATCCGCCGCAGGATCTCCGAGCGGACGTTCCACATGCTCACCGGGCCGCGCAAATCGATGTAGTACTGGACTCGGAACATGACCGCCGAATCGGCGAAATCGAACAGCGACACATTGAAAGCCGGGTAGCGGCAGACACCCTCGTACTCCTGCAAAATATTGCGGATCAGGGTCAGCGCCTGCTGCGGGTCGTCGTTGTAGCTGATGCCGATCATCAGAACCTGGCGGTACAGGCCATCGGTGCGGGTCCAGTTGATGAAGGAATCGCTGATCACCGCCGAATTGGGGATGATCACTTCCTGCTGGTCGAAGTTCTTGATGGTCAGGGAGCGGATCCCGATCCGGGTCACCTCGCCGGTCTGGCCGGCGACCTCGACGATGTCGGTCAGTCGGAGCGGACGCTCGGCCAGCAGCAGAATGCCGCTGATGAAGTTGTTGACGATGTTCTGCAAGCCGAAGCCTATGCCCACCCCCAGGGTGGCGGCGAATACCGTCAACGCGGTCAGATCGAAACCGATCAGGCGCAGCGTGAACAGGATCCCGGCGAGGATCACCAGATACTGGGTGAAAGTCGCCAGGCTCTGGCGGATGCCGATATCGCGAATCCGCTGGTAGACCAGAAAGAAACTGACCTGACGGCTCCAGCCCCCCACCCAGAACACCAGCCACACCAGCAGCAGGGCCAGCACCAGATTCAGCATGGTCAGTTCGGAGTCGTCCAGGCGCAGCAGGGGGGCATTGCCGATGTCCAGCAGCAGGCGCAGTACCGGGGTATCGGCATCCCAGTTGTAAATTCTGTCCAGCAGCACCCGGCCGCCGGCCAGCACCAGGCCCAGCGAAGCCAGCCGCGCCAGCGGGTGCAGGAAGTTCTCGACCCAGAATCGGCCGCGCTCCGGATAGCGCTGCTGCCAGCGCTCGCTCAGATCGTCGATCCAGTCCCACAGCAAGCCGATCAGCAGGGTCAGCACGACACCGATCAGCACCAGCCAGGCCAGATGGATGATGACCGCCCAGGCCAGGTTGAGATAGCCGGCCAGACCGATCAGGGCGAAGCCGGCCAGCAGCACCGGCACCAGCCAGGCCAGGCCGGCCAGCAAGCGCAGCCAGAGACGCCGGTCGCGCTGTGCCGAGGCGAGCAGCACCGAGCGCAGCTGCAAGGCGGGATAGGCGCACAGCAGCAGGCTCAGCATGGCGCCGCGGTCGATCAGGCTGTTCAGGCCGGGCGGCAATACCAGCGCCTGGGTGCGGATGATCAGCCCCGCCAGCACCGCCACCAGCACCGCCACCCGGCGCAAGCGGGAGCAGAACAGGCGATGCGCCCGCGGCGCCCCGGGTTCGTCCATGCCGCTGCTCAGCGCCAGCAGGAAGCCGGCGGCCGGCCAGACCAGCAACAGCGTCAGCACCAGATACAGGGTCTGGGCCTCGATATTCAGCACCAGGGCCAGTACCGTCCACAAGGCCGCCGGCAGCAAGGCCGGCAGGCCGCGGCGCAGCGCAGCGGCGGGGCGCGCCATGTAGGCCTCGGGATCGGCCGCGATCCACAAACCCAGCAGGCGGCGCAGCCACAGCACGGCACCGACCAGCAGCAGCGCCGAACCGGCCAGCAGCACCCAGGCCGGCTGGCCGGCCTGTAGCAACCTCCGCTGCAGCTCACCCAGCGCTCCGCTCAGCGTCTCGTACAGCTGGCTCGGCAGCAGACTGGCGGCTACCGTCAAGCGCTGCCAGCTGTCGCGCTCCAGCGGCAGTGGCTGGAATTCGAGCAGCGAACCGCGAAAAGCCTGGCGAACCGCGGGATCATAGCTCGCGAGCATCGCCCCGGTACGCTCCAGCGTGGCCATCA
>CAYMHN010000504.1:0-3194 GCA_964390235.1 uncultured Candidatus Competibacteraceae bacterium | reverse complement strand
CGCCGCGGCCAGCGTGGCGTTGCCGTTGCCGGCCGCCACGTCCAGAACCCGCTCATCCCAACGTAGATCACAGGCTTCGGCGAGCAGCTCACCGACGATCTGCAAGGTGGTGCCGATCACGGCATAGTCGCCGCTGGCCCAGGCGGCCATCTGGCGGTTTTTCAGGGCGGTGAAATCGATCGCTGCGTTCATGGTGGTTGACTCCTTGGGGGGTCTGGAAGTGGCATGTCTTGCCTGTGGCCTGGAGACTCGGGCGATCGCCCGACTCTGTCAGGGTGACAGAAGCATCTGAGAGGGACGTTTCTGCTTGATGTCGAAAGCGGGGGGAATTATTCCCGGACCGTTTCTACCTGAGGTCTTCCCATGAGCAGTTCGAACCATCACCCGCAGGTTGTCTGCCTCGGTCAGGGCGACCGTACAACGGTTGGATCACCGCAACAGCAGGTGCGGCAGCCATAGGGCGATGCCGGGGAACGCCACCACCATCAGCAGACCCAGAAGCTGTAGCGCCACGAACGGCACGATGCCGCGATAGACCTGCTGGATCGAGACCACTGGCGGGGCCACGCCCTTCAGATAGAACAGCGCGAATCCGAACGGTGGCGTGAGGAAGGAGGTTTGCAGATTGACCGCCATCAGCATGGTGAACCAGACGACCCCGGTCTCGCCGCTCACGGCCCAGTCGGCCAGATGGGCGCCGAAATCGAGCTTGCCGACGACTGGCCCGAATACCGGCAGCACGATCAGGGTGATCTCGATCCAGTCGAAGAAGAAGCCGAGCAGGAAGATCATCACCATCAGCACCAGCAGAATGCCCCAGGGTCCGACCCCGGCCCGGGCGATGAACTCGTCGATCAGCACCTCGCCACCCAGCCAGCGGAACACCAGGCTGAAGCAGGTGGCGCCGACGAAGATGCCGAACAGCATGCCGGTGGTCAACGCCGAGCGGAAGCACACCTCCTTGAGCACGGCGAAGTTCAGCTTGCGGTTGAGCAAGGCGAGCAGCGTCGCCCCGAAGGCGCCGACCCCGGAGGCCTCGGTCGGGGTCGCGATACCGACGAAGATCGAACCGAGCACGAACATCATCAGCAGCACCGGTGGCACGAAGCTCTTCAGCAGCATGAGGCTGAATTCGCCCCAGCCCCGCGGCCCTATGCCTTGCGCCAGCGGCGGCGCCAGTTCGGGGCGGAAAAAGCACAGACTACAGATGTAGCCGGCGTAGAGCGCCGCCAGCAGCAGGCCCGGCAGAATGGCGGCGACGAACAGCGTGCCGACCGGCACCGACATCAGATCGCCCATGATCACCAGCATGATCGAGGGCGGGATCAGGATGCCCAGGGTACCGGAAGCGGCGATGGTGCCGGTGGCCAGCGGTGTGTGGTAGGCACGCTCCAGCATCACCGGCAGCGCCAGCAAGGTCATCATCACCACCGAGGCGCCGATGATGCCGGTGGTGGCGGCCATGATGGTGCCGACCAGGGTCACCGACAGGGCCAGCCCTCCCGGCACTCGCCGGGTCAACACTTGCAGGCAGTGCAGCAGGTCCTTGGCGATGCCCGATTTTTCCAGCATCGTGCCCATGTAGATGAACATCGGGATGGCGATCAGGACGTAGTTCTCCACCGTGCCGCCGAAAATGCGGTTCGGCACGATGGCCAGCCGGGCGATATTGAAGACACCCAGCAGATCGGCCAGAAAGGCGAAACCCAGGCCCAGTCCGCCGAGCACGAAAGCCACCGGATAGCCCGAGAACAGCAGCACGCCGAGCGCCACGAACATGAACACCGGCAGCAGTTCGACCAAACTCATGGCCGGTCCATCAGCCGGACCCCGGTTTGGTCTCGTCCGATGGTCCGACCGCGCCTTGCGTGCCAGCGTAGTGGGCGACCCGCGGTTGCAGCTCCGGCGGTCCGAACAGATACAGCAGGCACTTGAGCGCCGCCGAGACGCCGGCCAGGGCCAGCAAACCGAAGCCCAGCGGCAGCATGCCCTTGATGATCCAGCGGTGGGCCAGTCCCGTCTGCGCCGAAGAGGTTTCGCCCATCGCCCAAGCGCGCTCGGCGAAGCCCCAGCCGTAGCGGACCACCAGCCAACTATAAGGGATCAGGAACAGCAGACAGCCCAGCAGCTCCAGCCACACCCGGGTGCGCGGCCGCATCCGCTCGCGCAGCAGTTCGATGCGTACATGGGCGTCGCGCGCATAGGCGAAACCCAGGCATAGCAGGAACAATATCCCGTGCAGATGCCATTCCAGCTCTTGCAGTTTGGTGGAGCTGAAATAGAACACCGTGTCGATGAAGCGGTTGTCGACCTCGATCAGCTTGCGCTGGGTGACGTCGTACATGATGATCAGCATCATGGGGACGAACAGAAAGGCCGCGGCCTTGCCGATCCCGGTCACGATGCCATCGAGCATCCGGCTCAGTGCGAGCAGACCGCGCATCGTCGGCTCCTCTCCTGGCGGTCGGCGCGGACGGGGCGGCCGCCCGCGCGACACCCTGAATCGCGCCTAGCGCAGATAGCCCACTTCGCGCCAGAGGGCATAGCCCTCGCGAAACGTGGCGAGCGAGTCCCAGGCCTGCTTGAAGTCGGGATTCCTGGCGCTTTCCTCGGCCACGACCTCGTCCCAGGCCTGGCGCATGGCGTCGAGGATTTCGGGCGACCACATGTGGATGTTCACGCCCTTTTCCTTGAGTTCGGCCAGCGCGGCGAACTGGATCGCCTCGCCTTCCGCCAGGCCGTGGGTGATCCCGGCGTCGCACACCGTTTCGATCTGGGCCTTCTGGGTATCCGACAAGGCATCCCAGGCCTGCTTGTTCACCAGCAGCTCCAATATGGTCGACTGCTGGTGCCAGCCCGGGAAGTAATAATGCTGAGCGACCTGATGAAAGCCGAGCCGGAGGTCGATGGCCGGCATGGAGAACTCGGTGGCGTCGATGGCGCCGCGCTCCAGGGCCGGGAAGATGTCGCCCGGCGCGAGCAGCTGCGTGGACACGCCCAGCTTTTCCATCACCAGCGCGCCCAGACCGAAGAAGCGCATCTTCAGACCCTTGAGATCGTCAACGGTGTTGATCTCGCGCCGAAACCAGCCCGAGGCCTCTGGCGCGATGATACCGCATAGTACCCCGTGAATGCCGTAGCGATGGTAGAGTTCCTCATACAGTTCCTGGCCGCCGCCGAACTTCATCCAGGCC
>CAYMHN010000503.1:0-3203 GCA_964390235.1 uncultured Candidatus Competibacteraceae bacterium | reverse complement strand
CGTCGGGATGCTGCTCGCGCAGCGCGGCCAGCAGGGCGGGCAAGGCGAGGGCTTCGTTCTTGGCCGGCAGGATGATGGACAGGCGCATGGCGGAGTTCACATCACCAACCGCAGCGGATGGCTGGCGGCGATGGCCCGGAAATCACCGTCCTTGGTCAGCAGGGCAAAACCGTGGCGGATACACAGTTGGGCGATCAGGCAATCGATGGTGGAACGGATGGTTTGTCCCTCGGCACGACAGCGTCGGTAGATGTTCGCCGCTTTGCGATAGTCGTCCCGATCGAGTTCCGGGGCATTATCGAAAGCATCCAGCAGATCGGCGATTCGCTCCGCTTCGGCATCGCTGCGCAAGCCGAGCAGAATCTCGGTCAAAATGATGCCGCACAGGACGATGGATTCGTTGTCGGCAATGGCCTTCCGCAGTCGTATGGCTTCCGGCGAGGGATAGCCGTTGAAATGATCGACCCAGACCGAGGTGTCGACCAGCATCAGTCGATATCCGACAGCCGGGAGCGACGCAGTTGATCGATATCGCCTTCCCAGCGAACCTTGCCTTGCAAGTCCAGCAACTGGCGCCGCTTGAGCAGCTTGGCGTATTCCGCCAAGGCGGCATTGACGGCGGCCTTCTTGGTGGGAAAGCGACCCAGCTGCTGGACTTGGGTCAGCAAGCGGACATCAAGCTCGATATGGGTGCGCATTGGCCCTGAGATTACGGAAATACGGTTACAAGTTTAGCAGAAAGAAATCACATCGGATCATCCATTTTATGGCCATATCTTGCGGTGCCCTGAAGGCTTGAGTGTCACTCTCCGGGATGACAAGTGAAATCTGAAAGTTGAACTTTCATATTTCCCCTGAGATGGCTATGCTCGCCGGATGATTCCCCGAACGATGATTCCCCGAACCTTGGCGCCGGTCTTGAAGGAACTGGCCGGTCAGTATCCGATCGTCACCGTCACCGGCCCGCGCCAGAGCGGCAAGACCACGCTTTGCCGGGCCGTTTTCGCGGGCCAACCCTATGTCAATCTGGAAAGTCCCGACGTGCGCGAGTTCGCCCGCGGCGATCCGCGGGGTTTTCTTGCCACCTATGCCGATGGAGCCATCCTCGATGAAATTCAGCGGGTTCCGGAGCTGGTCTCCTATCTACAACCCATGGTCGATGAACGCAGCGAGCCGGGGCGTTTCATTCTGACCGGCAGCCAGCAGTTCGAGGTGATGTCCACGATCACCCAGTCGCTTGCCGGGCGTACCGCCTTGTTGAAACTGCTGCCGCTGAGCATCGAGGAGCTTGCCACGACCGGAATCAACCCGACCATCGATCGGCTGCTGCTGTCGGGATTCTATCCGCGCATTCACGATAGGGGGCTCGATCCCACCCAAGCCCTCGGCGACTACCTGGAGACCTATGTGGAACGCGATATCCGGCAGATGGCGATGATCAAGGATCTGGCCTTGTTCGAGAAGTTCGTCCGCCTCTGCGCGGGGCGGATCGGTCAATTGCTCAACCTCCAGAGCCTCGGCAACGACGTGGGGATATCCCATACCACGGCGCGTAGCTGGCTTACCCTGCTGGAGGCCAGTTACGTGATTTTTCTGCTACAGCCCTGGTACACCAGCATCGCCAAACGGCAGATCAAGACGCCCAAGCTCTATTTCCACGACGTGGGATTGGCGTCGTATCTGCTGGGCGCCGAGAACGAACTGCATCTCAACCGTCACCCGCTGCGCGGCAATCTGTTCGAGAATCTGGTGGTGATCGAGGCCCTGAAATACCGCTACCACCGGGGCAAGCGCAGCAATCTCCATTTCTGGCGCGACGCCAAGGGCAACGAAGTCGATCTGCTGATCGAAAGCGGGCCGGAGGTCGTGGCGGTCGAGATCAAGGCCGGGGCCACCATCAACGAGGATTACTTCAAGGGATTGCGCACCTTCGCCGCCAGACTCGGCTCGCCTCCCAAGTCGGCCATACTGATTTATGGCGGGTCCGAACGGCAAAGACGCAGCGATGTCCAGATCTGGCGAGCGGCGGATGTCGCGACGATGCTGGCCGAGGTCGGCTGAGCGGTCGGCCGTTCGCGCCCGTGGGGTGCGATGCCGCGAACTCGGGCAGGATGTGGTGACTTGGTGCCGCATCGGTCGTGATCGATGCGGCACTCTCAAGGATCGCAAGAAGGAAATTGGTAAGGGTCTTCTCCGTGCGATGTGTAACCAGCTCGGAATCGACCCGAACGATCCGTAAACCGTCCGAGAAGCGATGCAGCAAGGTTCAGGAACGCAAGAGTTGCAAAATCATGAGGTGGAAACCATGCGCTATGCTTATCCGGTAGTGCTTGAACGCGATGAAGACGGACGTTACGTGGCGCTCGCCCCCGATGTGCCGGAAGCGGTGACCGAAGGGGTCACGAAGACCGAGGCCTTGATGGAGATGAGCACGGCCCTGGCTGCCGCTCTGGCTGGTTATGTCAAAGCGGGTAACGAGCTTCCGCAGCCTTCGGCGGCGTCGCGCGAGCAATATGTGGTACCGGTGGCTGCTCTGGTCGCCGCTAAACTGGCCTTGCGCTCGGCCATGCAAGCGCAAGGAATCACCAACGTGGAATTGGCACGGCGACTCGGGGTAACCGAGACGGTAGTAAGACGGCTTGTGGATCCGGATCACGCCTCGAAGCTGGAGCGAGTGGTGGCGGCGCTGCACGCTTTGGGCCGAGGGTTGATCGTCGAGGATCAGCCGGATTCCGCCGCGGCTTGACGGGATCGGTCAGGTCGCGGTCCGCGGTCAAAAGGCTTGACAGTTTAAGGCGGTATCTACGATTGCCGTACCGGCGTCGGGCGGGCTTGGTGCGTGGGACGCACCCTGCGGCCACTGGCGGCGCATGGTATGATTCGGTCATCGATCGATCACCGGGAAAGGTGTCATGCCGCAGTTTGACCGCATCACGTTCGATCCCGAGATCATGGGCGGGCGAGCCTGTATCCGCGGCATGCGGGTCACGGTCTCGCTGGTGCTCAATCTGGTTGCCAACGGCATGAGCAGCGCCGAGATCATCGAGGCCTACCCCTATCTGGAAGAAGCCGATATCCGACAGGCACTAAGCTATGCGGCCTGGCTGGCCGAGGAAAGCGTGCATCCCATGGAGCCCCTGCCGGTGGCATGAAGTTTCTCGCCGACATGGGTATTTCTCCCACCACGGTGGCGATGCTGCGAG